>CAMDNO010000015.1 GCA_945902955.1 Porphyromonas cangingivalis | reverse complement strand
AGAATCCGGACTTACATCAATTACCGGTTTATCAAATCGCTTCCATTCGCCTTCGGGATTTGTAGCAACTGCCACGCCAATACGCTGATTGTTACGATACTCCCACCAGTTCGGGTCTTTCATGGAGGCCGGCATTTTCACTTCTTTTGCTCCTGTTGACCCCATATAATATAGATAGTATTTACCCTTATAAACAATAGCAGCCGGATTGTGAGTGGCTATTCCATCCCAGTATTGAGCACCACGGCGGGGCAACAGCACTTTTAAATGTTTGTATGGCCCTTCGGGTTTTTCCGCTTTTGCCAGACAAATTTCGGAACTCGGCAACCATGCATAATGGCTTTCGGAGCGTGGCCAGCGACTATAAAACATATAAAAAGCTCCGTTTTTGCCTTTTACAACGGAACCACACCAGATATTATAAACCGGATCAGAAAAAATATTCTTATCAGGAATGGGCTTCACCATAGCACTAATATCCACATCTTCCATCGAAATAAGACGACCTTTTTTATCCAAACGCGGTTGTTGCGAAAACAGGCTTATAGCCATTATACATGCTCCAAAGAGAAATAAAAATTTTGTGATTTTCATGGGGTTGCAAAATAAAAGTGATAATAAGCTTATTGATATTGATGCTTATCTACAAATATACATCTAAAAAACATAAGCTTATAAAAAACAGACAAAAAAACTCCGTAAACATTTACAAAGTTGAATAATTTAACTGTAAACGTTTACGAAGTTGATTGAAAAAAGAATAAAATATGATTATTTTATTCTTTAATTTTGTTAACTTACAACATCATTTTAAAATTATATACCTTTTTACCATTAGAGACCTGTAGTATATAGGCACCACTTTTTAGTGAACTTTGGTCTAAAGTTGTTAAACCTTCATTCGCAATTTTATAAGTACCCCTGTTTCTACCATCAATGCCATATAGCGTTGCTTCGCAATTACTAAGTTGCGTATTGATATAAATTATTTTGCCTATAGAATAGGCTTTCACGTCGTTGTCGTTCAATTTTGTGCTATTAATACCGGTTGTTTCCGATGCTACACATTTATTAACCCAAGAAATGAAATTAGCAGTTGAATTTGAATCTCCGTTGTCTTCAGCTAATATGTGTGCTTGTCCCCAAACTGTGGCAAAATCAACTTCTTTTACAGCATCGTCGTTTTTCAATGCAAGAGCTAAGTTTATTTCTGTATTTAAAGGTGCATCGCTTTGATTAATACCTGAACGTATTCTCCAATATGGTGCCACATCGCTACTTGCTGTACCTCCACCGTTATAATAAGTGCTGTTGTTAATCAAATAATACACAGGCGTATACATCATCAATCTTTTTTGAACATCATAACCTACAACATCCACATTGGTTGCTGCTAAACTTGTAGTGTAAGCCGCAGCATAAGTTGGGGCATGAACAGTAAGGATTTCGCCTAAGCGGTTGTTGAAATGTCCTGCTGTACCGGCTATACCCATCAAAATGTTTTCGGCAGTGCTGTTTGTTAAGTAATTATCAAAAGCACCTATTCCTTTTGTTGCTTTTTTGTAAGCAGTTGCAAAAGTGTTTAATGCAGTAGCATCGGTAGTTGAGTAAGCAGCTATACTCGCATTGTTGATAGTGTTATAACGAGTTATGGCGTCGTTAATAATTCCCATCACATATTCGTAATACGAACCAGCTTGATAATATCCATCTGCAGTTGCAGTAAGGCTTAATGTAGCACCTGTAGTAGGATTTTTAAAGCCAACAGTATTTACATAAGTAGCAAATTCGGCAGCTAATTCTTTACTAATACTTGCGTTGGCAGTTGTAGGTGAGGTTCGCGTTTGTCCCATATTCCATTCGTGTGCACCATCGCCCAAATCTAAATTTGTAACAGGACACCAACACATACTTCCACAGATATTGTCTTTATAAGTGCTTAATGCACCAATTTTGGTGAGGTAACTATCATAAAGACTATTATTGCCCGAAGCACCAAATATTGCACTCTGAGCACCACCGCCACTCATGCCAAATGAAAAGATACGATTGGTGTTTCCGGGCACAGCCTGCTGTTCGGCTTGTAGATAGCGATAATAACGCATAGCTGCTTTCAGGTCGGTTACGCCAAGCGGAGCACCATGATTTTTACCTCTACATCCAGGCCAAAGGTAGATAAAGCCAGCATTGGTGTAGGTTGCCACAGTAGAGCTATAGTCGGATGGAGCAGCCATGGCAGCATATCCACCTGTATTTACCGGAACTACGATTGGGGCAGTAGCGCCGGTATAACCATTATTAGCTGTTGTAGAATTGATGGTACAGGTAAAAGTGCCATCGCCATTGGCCGTCGCATTCATATAAGCTGCCGGTACAAAAATTCCCATTTGCTCATAAGTAACTTCAGCAGGTGTGGAGCAATAAATAACACCTACCATGTAATACACATTTGATGTGGAATTGTACAGCCATTTGGCATTAATAACCGATTTAAATGCAATTGTAGTTGCAGCGCCTGAAGTACCGCCACCAGGAGGATAAGTACCACCACCACCACCACCGGGAGGTTGTGCGTAAGAAACTGCAGACATCAACACTAACATAAGCGAAAAAATTAGCTTTCTCATAAGTTTTTTTTTAATAAATAATATCTATAAATTGTACTTGCAAAAATAGTGTTTATACGACCAGTATTTGATTAAAAAATTGTTGACTTGTAATTTATGAACAATGAAACGTAATAAATAAAAATTGAATTGATTATTTAACTCCAGGCGCTTAAAAATTGAATGTAAACAATCGTTTTATCACTCACAAATTAAAAATTAAATGATAATTTATGTTTTACAAAAAAAATGCAAAGTCGATAAGTTAAAGTAGTTACCCTACAGCCCCTTATCGACTTTGCTCTAAAAATACAAATTGTGAACTAAACTTTTGTCTACTATTTTACACTAACCTTATTAACCTGTAAACCAACTTTTACTATATATAATCCTTTATTTATTTTTAATACTGAATTTTCGGTTGAAATAAATTCAGATTTCACCAATTGACCTGAAAAATTATACACATTTGCCATTTGGCCTTTTGCTCCGCTAATATTAACTCCATTGTTCAAAGAATATATTTTCACCCCGCTATCAGCAATGTTGCCAATTACACCAGTATTTAAACTTGAGAATTGATATGCACCCAAATCCAAATGCCCATTTGTAGAAATTGGACGTTCAACCTCAAACAAATCAGTAGTTGGGATAGTAGCAGTAAACGAAATAGCAGTACCACCAGTATAAGTATATGATACAGGCAATGTTTTAGCACTTGCAAGACTTAAAGCAGGCGAGCTAGCACCAGACAGTTTGAAATTAGCCTGACGAATTGCATTATAATTTGCAAGAGCTGTAGCATTCCATGGAGTGGTGTAATTAGGTATTGACACTCCGCTAAAAGTAGTAGCATTAGTAAATCCAAAATCACCAGTTGTTTTAGGTCTCATTGTTGTTGATTTTATACCACCAGCTGTGTAGGTCGAATCGCCATAAACAACATTCGTAATGTAAGAATTAGCACCAGAAGCACGGATTTCTGCACCAGCCTGAGCCAATGAAGGATTTACAACTATAGAATTCACAATAGACCCAGAGGCAATAAGTTCCACTGAAGAACCTCCAGTTGTTACATTATTCGCAATGGTACAGTTAATAATTTGCACCCCACGCTTAGTTGCAACGCCGTCTATACGTATGGCTCCACCTACAGAAGCTGTATTGTTATAAATTACGCAGTTTCTAATAGTTCCAGTATTTCCAGCAGCTGCATTTACAGAGCCTGCAATACCACCACCACGACCAGAGGCAGCAGAAGAAACATTGTTACGAATAACGCAACCTTCAACTAAGCCGCCAAAACCATATAAATTTATAGCACCGCCTGAATTGCCAGCACCATTCACTGTGCTCTCAATTAAGCATCTATCAATCAATGAATAAGGGTTGTACGAAACTACACTTCCGGCTAAAGCTGATTTAATCATCTTTACCGTACAAAAACGTAATGTACCCGCCAAAGTAGAAACTGTATCGGCTGCAGCAGGTGTAGTGGCTGGTTTTCCAAGGGAAATGGCCCCACCGTAAGTAATCATATAGTAATCGCTCAGGGTAACACCGTTTACTTCTCCACCATTGCCTGACACTACTAATAAACGTGAGGTAACACCTGTTCCGGTAAAGCTACTGTTTGCGACACTTGATTTAATGCTTGTTTCGTTGGTAAATTCCCATGGTTCAATAATTCCGTTCGCATCTAAGTCTGACACAGGGCGAGTACTAGGGTCAATAGAAGTTTCATCTCCCGAAAAGCCACCATAAATTTTGCCTGTTGTTATTGTAATTCCAGTAGTTGTGTAATTTCCAGCGGCAAAGTAATAGATGTTTGTACCCGAAAGCGAAAGTGCGGTTGATGTAATAATTTGATCTGGATCGACTCCGGTAGTTGTAGTCCAGGCAGTAGTGTTATCTGAAGGACGGATATAATAAACTGTAGGAATATCTTTTGTGCGTTTCAACGAAATATCGTCGACAGAAACAGTACCCGTTTTAGGAAATACAAAATACAACCGAACAGTAGATGCCGTTGCATTTGTTAAATCCAAATCGGCCGAGTAAGTTTCCCAATCGGCTGTAGGAGTTATTTTTAATGAATAACCTGAAAAATCAAGTGTTGATTGTTTTTCGATTGCAGCACTCGAAGCATTTCTTAGGGTGTATGTTAATTCAGTACCCATTGCACCGGTCGACGAAATTTTCAGATAAAGAGGGGCAGTTCCTTTTGCTCTTACTGATATGCGATAACGACCCGTGTTTAACAATTCCGTAGTTACCTGTCCTAAAAAATTATTATAAACAGTTGCATCTGCGGGTATAATAGCATCAAAAGCACCACTCGTAATGGAATTCTGAAATCCAGTGGTGTTGTAATTCGCAATATCGGTACCTCCAGCATACCATTTACTCTTTATTGCATTGTCTGCAAAATTAGTTGGCCCGTCTGTAAAAAGAGCTGCAATACTAAAATCGGAATTACCGATTAGCTCAACATTGTTGTTGATGGCATTGAGTAAGCTAAATGTCGTTAATGACAAAGCAAGTAAAAATTTTTTCATAAAATTATTATTTTTAAAATATTAGTGTAAGAGAACTGTAAATTCGAAAATGTTTTAATTTGTTGTAAGAAATAGGATATTACATCTGTAGTGTTTTTTTAAATTGATTGTTATCTTTCAATTCTAAATCAATTTTTTTTATAATCCTGTCAGAAAATTTATCTCTGACAGGGTTATCAACACATATTTTCTTAAAAAACGAAGCAGTATTTTTAGCTTAAATTTGTTTTATATGGGTCATTGTTCGGATATTCAGTTGTTTTTAGCAACCCTTCGCCAGGGCCTACAGGTGGTGCCGATTCCAATGCCAATGATATTTCGTTATCGAGCGAAATAAGTTCGATACGAGGTGTGGTATAAAGCCCCCTAAATCCCCCGCGGGGGGACTTTAAGAGCGATGCCGAGTTATTTGTTGATTGCTTCATGATTTTTATTTTTTTTACCTGCCCCCAACCCCTAAAGGGGAGTAAGAAAAGACCATTCGGGATTAATCGAACTATCCGTCATTTGAAGGGTTGGGGGCAGTATTTTTTTTATTTAATGATTACTCTAGCTGTTTGATTATTTACTTTTACTACATAAACTCCTGTTGTTAGTTTATAGTTTGTAGTATATAGTTTATAGTTCAGGATGCCATTCTCAATTAACTGACCTACTGCATTGTAAATAGCATAATTGCTTTTTTCGGGAGCAATAATTGCAATTTGATTGGCTGCATTTACATAAACCTGGGCATCGACTTTAGCTGCATTTTCAACTCCTGTTGTTGTACTTTGGGTGCGGAAAATAAGGCTGAAACGACTTTCGTTGTTTATCGTTGCAGCTTTGGTGCTAAAACTGTAAGTAGTTTCGGGCAGTAATTCTGTTTGAACATTATCAACTTTATCGAGTAAATAAATACGTGTTCCGACAGGGAAATTACTCATTTCGGTTGCTTTTAGTTTTAACGAAGCTGCTGCATTCAGGCTAAAGCCCAAAGGCAATTCCATGTTATCGGCAATTGCATTTAATCCGTTGATAACTAAACGTTCTATACCTGCTTTTGTGTATAGATCGGGTGTAGCTGAGCTGTTGTTCATCATTTTAGGCGAATCGTATTCGTTGAAATCATTCGAAGCAACGTTATCAAAATAAATCAATGTTTCATCAGCCTCAATGCCATTTGCCAATTGAATTCGTAAGCGAGAGCGAGTACTCATTTTAGGAGCTTTCATCAAGTCGCCGTTATCCAGGCGATGTTCGCGCATAGCGTTTGTAAAGTTCATTGAAGTTGAAGCCGTACCACTATTCACTCTTACCCAGAAAGCTTGTGTAGGTGGAATGTATTTGGTAACAGTGGTGTTTGCATTGTTCGATACAATTTCGGGGCTCGAAGGTGTAGTAACATTTACAGAGGCAAAAGTATATCCACCACCAAATTCTGCAGTTTTTTTAGTTTTAAACCAAGCTGTCGACATCAGGTTTAAATTCGCTCCAGCCACCAAACTCCAATCGATATACGATGGATATGGATTTCCCACCAAGTTAAATCCTTTTCCTTTAGCATCGTTGCGGGTCAGGTTAAAGTTGGTAGTGATAGGGCCATTGTTTGGCGTACCGCTGAACTGAACCGTTGTTTCGGCACTCGACTGGGCGATGTAACCTTTGCCGACTGTCATAGAAGTTCCGGTACTTAGCCCTTTCCAATAAGCCGTCGAACCTGTAATCCCTACTTCTTCGTTATTTCCTGCCTCAACATATTCGTAATAGCGTGTTATATTGTTTGCAGGTGAATTTGTAACTTCCACAGGACTTGATACATACCAGTTACGGGCAGAGCCGAGGTATTGTTTCGCATTAACAGTACCGGTAAATGTACCGCTATTGAGCATGGTGGCAGTACCCGAAGCATCACTTTCAAGGGTAAGCGTACCTATACTTGCAGCTATACCACTGTTTATGGTGAGTTTACCACCAGCTGCTACCGTTAGCGAAGCCAATGTAGTAGGCTGCGAAATAGTTTCAGTTACTCCCGAAGCCACTGTGTGAGTTGCCTGATAAGCACCCAAAGTTTTAGCACCTGTACGGGTAAGACCTGTAATATCGGTTGTGGGGACGGTAGCGGTTAAAGTAGATGTACTTGAAGTATTGTAAGTATAGCTTGTTGGAAGTGTTGATAAACTCGTTGTAGTTATAGCAACAGAACCTGAATTGTAAACGCTAAAATTAGCCTGACGGATAGCATCATACACTGTTTGGTCAAATGAAGCAGTATAGCTAGGAATCATAACATTCGTATTTGCTGTTGCACTTTTAAATCCAATATCACTGGTTACTTTTCCTGTAACAACATTACTTTTGAACCCATTGGCAGTATAACTCTCATCGTTATAAATTGTTGATGCAAGATAAGAGTTAGCAGTATTTGTCAAAAGGTCATAATTGGCTTCATTGGTAGGATTTACAATTAAAGAATTGGCAATAGCACCACTATTTGTTAAAACCACTGAAGCCGAATTGGCAGTAGTAGTTTTGTTATTCACAATAGTAGTATTTACGATTTGTATACCTCGTTTTCCCGATTGAGCACTACATCTTATTCCACCGCCTGTTGCTGCTGTATTGTTGTAAATTAAACAGTTTTCTACAATAGCCAACATATCTCCTGCTGTTGCACCTACAATAGATGCACTTGAAACTGTGTTGCTTGAAGTCGCATTGATTGTTCCATTACTGTTTCCAGCGTAATTATTACGAATGACAGATTTTGTGATTTTTCCACCACAAACTTGCATATATATAATCCCGTTACTTGCGGCAACATTACTTTCTATTAAACAGCGGTCTACTAAAGAGTTTTTATTGTTCAATGAAATAATACCACCTACATCATCCCTAATCATTTTCACAGTACACATTGTAAGTGTACCTTTATTCGAATCAACATCATTGGCTGCGGTAGGGCCAGAAGATGCAGCTCCTAAGGTAATTGCACCATTCGCTCCAGTAACATGAAAGTCTGTGAAAGTAATACCATTCGCCTCGCCGCCTTGTATCACAATTAAACGATTTGAAGTAACTCCAGCTGCAGCGAAAAGCCAAGTAGCTCCTGAAGGTTTAATAATTGCTTCGTTCGTAAACTCCCATGGCTCGATAATGCCATTCATATCTTTATCACTGCAAACACGAGTATTCAAATCAATTGAAGTTTCCAAGCCTGAGAATCCCCCATAAAATTTACCAGTAGTCAATAACATTCCTGCAGCAAAAGTATATGTTCCGGGTGCAAAATAATAATTATTTGTGCTTACAGGTGCTATGGCAGTCGCCGTAATTATCTGATCACCCTGAATAGTATTATTAGCCACTAAATTATTCCACGAAGTCAAATCGCCTGTTGGACGCAAATAATAAGTCGTAAATACTGGAATGTCCATGGTACGTTTCAACGAAATGTCATCTAGCGCTACTGTGCCAGCAGTAGGAAAAACAAAGTACATACGAGCAGTGGCTGATGTAGGAATGGTAATATCCAAATCGGCTTGAATAGTACCAAATGCACTTGCTGAAGCAGGGGTGAATTTTATAGAATAACCACCTGTGCCAGTTCTATCAACTGAGCCAACTGCGTTTTTAACTACACTTATGTACTCTGTACCTAATAGGTTTGTCCCTGAAATTTTCAAGTAAAAAGGTTGATCTCCCTTTGCCTTTAGAGAAATACGGTAACGTCCAGTTGTAAGCAATTCCGTCGTAATTTGACCTAAGAAATGATCGTAAAGGTTTGTAGAATTTGCTGTTGATGTTGATGTGAAGTAAGCAGCAGCTCCACTACCTGAAATACTTGGCGTAAAGGCCGTTTTTGTGTTGTCGCCTGCAATCCATACGCCAGTCGTGGCATCTGCAGCAATAGCTGACTGAGAAAGCAAAGCAGCTCCACTAAAGTCGCCATTTGCAATTAGCTCAACATTGTCGGTAATTGCCTTCGCACTTACCCCCATAAGCAGTAGCACACCTACTGCGAACATTTTTAAAAAGAGAAGTTTTTGTTTCATGATATTAATTGTTTTAAAGATTTAACAAGTTGAATGAAATTGAGTAGCTCGATGTAATTGTAAGTTTAATGAACATCATTTCTTACAAATCAGCGTGCAAATTATTTACTTGCGCTGCAAAAATACGTGTATATATAATATTGTTTTATATAAATTTGATTGCAAAACTTGTTCATAAAATGCACAGTTTAACTGTATGTAAATTAGGTTTATACGTGTTTTTATTTGAGAATGCACAAGTGTGATTTTATCTCGAAATTCAAATTACTTGATGTGAAACTTGGATGGGTTTATTAAAGCGATAGAAAAAAGGAAATATGCTTAATCAATCACGCAAAAAAAATGGCTGAAGAATGCCTATTTGCACACTTCAGCCTTAATAAAAGAATGAAAATTAAAGTATTATCTATTTTTGTAAGAGCTAATAATCCAATTTATAAAGCTTTCCTTTTTGAGTTGGGATAGATGTTTTTTTTCCATTATACATTTTGCTTCGCCTACAGCCCAGGCATCGGGTAGGGCAGGGAGTAGTTCCAAAATTTAATTCGCTCAAAATCTGTCAACTCCATAACCGGACGAACCAACGAAGTATAATCCTGATGGATATAAAACTGCACAACTTCATCGCCAACCAATTTCCCTGTATTTTCAACTGTAACCGATACTGTTGCAGGAGCATTTTTATCGATACTTTTTTTGTCGATTCTCAGATTGCTATATTTAATGCTGGTATAACTTAATCCATGACCTATTATATTTATCTGTAAATGCTTTATCAGTTTATTCGCATATTTAGATCTTCTGGTTACAGACAACTGTTGGCATCAATATATATTCCACTCCTTTTTCAGTTCCGAAAGAAATCAACCCAGTTCCAATAGCTACGACTTTTCCATTATTATCAACAACTTGTACACTGTTATTTAAAAACAATTTGCACTCATTGCCATTTTGGGACATCAGTTTCCCTGCTGACAATTTAGCATTTTTCCATGTAATATCCAGCACAAAACCACCCCTTGCATTCAAACCCGTAACACTCCCATTTTGCCAATCTGAGTTCGATGGCAAAGCAGGTAAAATGCGAATGATTTGATCGTTGCCATGACTTTGCAATAACATTTCGGCAATTCCAGATGTTGCACCAAAGTTTCCATCAATCTGAAACGGTGGATGTGCGTCGAACAAATTAGGATACGAACCGCCTCCTTTTGCAATTTTCACACCATTGGCATCATACATGGGAGTTAGTATTTTACGGAGCAAACGCTCTGCATCGTCGCCCTTGCCTAGTCGTGCCCAGAAATTTATTTTCCAAGCCAAACTCCAACCTGTACCATCGTCGCCGCGCATAAGCATTGTTTTTTGAGCTGCCTCAGCAAGTTCAGGAGTAGTCCAGGGCGTAATTTCGTCGTAAGGATGTAAGCCATAGAGGTGCGAAATATGGCGATGATGCGGTTCGTTGTCCTTATAATCTTCGAGCCATTCGTTTAAATCACCCTCTTTGCCAATTTGTAAAGGTGCCAATTTCGGTACAATGCCGCTTAATTCAGTAGCAAAAGCATGGTCGGTTTTGAGTATTTCGGAAGATTTAATAACTGCCCCAAAAAGCTCTCGACAAATTTGCATATCGATGGTTGGTCCCATACAAGTATTTGCTTTCGTACCATCGGGCATCATAAAAGCATGTTCGGGTGAGTTAGAAGGTGCTGTTACCAAGCATTTTGTTTTCGGATCGATAATTAAAATCGACTTTAAAAACTGAGCCGCACCTTTCATTACAGGATAATATTTAGCCAAAAAATCTTTGTCACCCGTAAAGCGATAATGTTCCCAAATATGCTCACACATCCAAGCACCACCTGTGAGTGTTGAACCCCAGTGCGCACCTTCGCCCGGCGATGTAAAATGCCAAGGATTGGAAATAACATGCGCTACCCAACCAGGTGCATTGTAATAAGCCTTGGCCGTTTTTTCGCCATTGGGTACCAATAAGGATGTGTAGTGATGTAGCGGTTGGGCTAACTCGCTAAGACCAGTAAGCTCCGATAACCAATAATTCATTTGGATGTTGATATTCAAGTGATAATCGCCATTCCAAGGCGTTTGATATTCCTCCGCCCAGAGTCCCTGAAGATTAGCAGGCAAGCCACCCGGCCGCGACGAACTGATAAGTAAATATCGACCAAAATTAAAATACAGAACAGGGAGTTGCGCATCGGACGCATTGTGAGCATAGTTGATTAATCGCTCTGGTGTACTCATGGTGTCGGCATCCAACTTATTAGCAGTGAGGTTCAACCTGCATTTATCGAAATAAGAACTGTACTTCAGAACATGTGCTTTTTTTTGCGCTTCGTACTTGATAGGTTTAAACGAAGTTAGGTTTTGACTTGCCTTTTTATCGACATTGAATGTACTATCCAACTTTCCCTTAAAAGTATTGTAATCGGTTACCGCACTAAATACCAACAAACAAGAATCGGCATCCGAAACATGGAGCTTAGCTTGTTGAGCTTGTATTTTTCCTCCAAAATGATGCACTTTTAACAAACTCGAATAGCGCATACCAGGACGGTCTTTATCCAACATACGACCAACCATTTTCACCGAATTACCCGACACGTTAATAGTCGCATTTTCTTTTCGAAACAACGAAACTGCAAAATTGAGCTTTGCCTTCCTTGCCACTATTTTCAGCACAAAAACATCGTTGGCAAAGCTTGTAAATGCCTCCTGAATTATTTCCGAGCCATCGCTACGCATCCATTTTACTGTACTAACAGCGTTTTCGAGATTTAAACTTCGCTCGTATTTAACAACCTCAAGCACATTTTCAGCCCAATCAATTTTTAAATCACCTAATGTTTCGTAGCAACCAAAATGCTCTTTTCGTCCATTGTTTGAACCCGGTCCAGCACATGTAAAAGTTCGTTGTAATAAGTTTTGAGCCTCGCGATTTTTGCCTTGGAGCAATAGACTTTGAATTTCGGGCAAATGTTTATAAGCATCAGGCCGATCAGCATTCTGCTCTCCTCCCGACCACAGACTTTGTTCATTTAGGACTATGCGTTCATGCGAAGTGTCACCAAAAATCATCACACCTAACCGACCATTGCCCAATGGAATTGATTCGTGCCAATGAGTTGCTGGTTTTTTAAAAGCTATTTTTGTGGACGAGTTGGCAAAGGACGAAACTACACTAAGTACCATCAAAAATAAACAATTAGTAGTTTTATTAATCTTTATCATGCCTGATTTTGAAATAAACATTTTTTGGAATCTCATAACAATTTAATTATACAAAAAAATACGAATAAAATCTATTTTCTAGTTCTGAGAAAAATAAACTGTTTTACGTTCCATTTTCACCTTCTCGCCTGTGAGCTTTATTGTTCCATTCAGACGAATATCGGTCGATGAAGCGCCTATTTTTAGTTCGTAATTACCCGGATCAATCACCCATTGTGCTTGCAGATAATGTGCTAATTGCTCGGGCGAAACCCTGAACACCAGTTTTTTAGTTTCGCCAGCTTTTAGCTCTACACGGTTAAAGCCCTTTAGCTGAATTGGTTTAAGTGCCGGATTGTCTTTGGGCGAAAAATAGAGTTGAACCACTTCGGAGCCATCCATTTTGCCGGTATTTTTCACATTACAACTTATTTCTATCGCATTTGCCGAAGTTTTTGCAAAAATAGGAAAATGCAAGTTACTATATTCAAAAGTAGCGTACGAAAGTCCGAAGCCAAATGGGTAGCTTACTTTTTCGGTAGTTGCTGTGCCATTGTTATAGCAAATCTGTCCTCTTGCCTCCGTTTTGGGATAGCTCACACAGAGTTTGCCTGATGGATTAACATTGCCAAGTAGCAAATCGGCCACTGCATTTCCACCTTCTTCGCCCGGATACCAAGCTTGCAGTATAGCAGCACAGCCATCAGCAATCGCATCTATCACCTGCGGACGGCCACCGAAAATAACCAACACAACGGGCTTACCGGTAGCAATAAGCTCTTTTACAAATCGCTCCTGTTCACCAGGCAGACGAATTCCCTTTCGTTCGCGCCCTTCGCCGCAAAGTGTCGGATTTTCACCAACAGCTGCAATTATCACATCGCTGTTGGCACCCAGCTCAATGGCTTTATCCCAATTAGTAGAATCGGCATTGGCCATCAGCATCAACTTTAAAGCTTTGGTACGTGGGTCACCATCACCGCTTTTGATTACTGTTGCTTCTGTAGCAGTACTCCAGTCGCAGCCACGTTCGTACGCCAACGAAGTTGTTTTATCCAATTTTTGCTGTAATGCTTCGCGTACACTTACAATTTTGGGTTGCGTGGGGTCAATTTTTCCGCCCCACCAAAACGAATACATAGATTGGTAGGTGTAATCGCCTAACATACACCAGAATGTATTGGCATTGGGTCCCACCAATGCTACTTTTTTATTTTTAATAATTAGTGGAAGAACGCCATTGTTTTTCAATAAAACGGCTGATTGACAAGCCAGCTCGTAGGCTGTTTTACGCCACTCGGGTTTATCAATATCAATATTGCCATCGGCAAAAAACGTTGCGTTTTTTTGCAAAATATTGAGATTGGCTTTCAGTGTTAATGCTCTTTTTACAGCCTCCTCAAAACGCTTTTCGGTTACCAAACCTTCTTTCATTGCCAGAGGCAAATAGGGATAGCTCCAACCATCGCTAAATTCCAAATCGTTTCCAGCATTTATAGCATCTACGCCACGCTGTTTTAGTTGCTCCGGTGTTTTGCCTGTCCACTGACGGCTCACAGCGGAATAATCACTCACTACAATACCGTCGAACTGAAGGTATTTGCGTAAAATTATTTTCAGTAATGTATCGCTTGAAACGGTATTTACGCCTCTGAATTTATGATAACCGGTCATTATCACTTTACTGCCAGCCTGACGAATCATGGCTTCGTGCGGAAAAAGTATTTCTTCAATCAATTCGTTTTCGGACAATTCGGAACCGCCACCATAACCCAAAAAGTGCTTGCTACAAGCTGCCACGCCACCTTTCAATCCTTTTTTTTGCAATCCATCTACAAAAGCCACACCCATACGTGCGCTCAGGTAGCCATCTTCGCCGTAACTTTCTTCAATACGTGGCCAGTGCGCTGTGCGGATAATATCTACCATAGGCGAAAGTGCCACCGTACCTCCAATAGCACGCATGGCCTCTGCTGTTTCTGCTGTTTTAGCGGCTGCCAACTGTGGATTCCAAGTACAGGCCACACCCAATTGTTGTGGGTAAATGGTAGCCCCCTTGGCTGCCACACCAGTTATGGCTTCTTCGTGAAAAATGGCGGGAATGCCCGATTCTGTTTCGGTCATCAGATAATGCTGAAGTTCTCTCACAAATTCGCGCAACTCATTGGGATTCATATCCAGCGCACAAGCGTACTGACTGATATGCCCAATGCCGTTGGGGATTTTCTTGCGACATTTTTCGATCGACAATTTGCCGTTTTCGACCAGCTCCGATGAACGAATACCGCACAATTGCGCTACTTTTTCTTCTAAAGTCATACGGCTGTAGAGCTCATCAACCACTTTTTGAGTTGCTGCTGTTTGAAACGGAGCTGGTTTAATTACTTGTTTTTTGTTAGAAGCAATGCCTGAAAAGCAAAACAATACAAGTGAAACAGCAATGACTTTATAAGAATTAATTTTCATTGTATTTAAAATTATTATTGATTATTGTTTCACTAACCTAACAGTTTGAAATTGCTCTTTTGATTTGGCTTCAACAATATAATTACCAACCTTTAAGGACTTTATATCAACTGTAGGATTTGATACTGACACATTTGTTTTTAGCACAGACTTTCCGTTTGTAGAGTAAATATTGATTTGTGCTTCATTATCTGTTGCAACTGTAATTTTATCTTTTGCCGGGTTGGGATAAATATTGAGCATTGAAGCTTTAGATACCGTTATTCCAGTAGAAGATGCTGAAATTCTAAAATTCACAGCTCCCGAAGCATGATTAATGGTTAATTGCAAAATGCCCGTTGTGGCATTCCAAGATTTGGAGATATATGCAGATTTGTTGTCTTCGATCTGAACAGTTGGCTCGGATTTGCATTTGAAACTGAGTACGTTCTTTTTTGAAACGCAACTGTATTTTTGACCAGTTATAGTACCATTGGCAACCGCATATCCATTTGATTGAAACCAGTAATTGTCCGTTCCTTCTCTTTTGCCAAATAGAATATTTTGAAATGGCATTGCACCCGATATGGATTCAATTACATCATTGCCCAATGCAAAAGTGAAGTTTTGGTCAATATCGGCATTTTCATGGCTGTTGATAACAAAAAAGCTGTTGTCAATTTCAAATGCCAAAGCGCCGTTATCATTGGCCGTAGCCGGATAAAGTGCCTCGAATTTCGTTTTCAAAGCGGCTTCGGTGGTATAATTGCTCAATGAAACTAATTCAATACCTTGTGGTACAGTACTTACCGCACTCGAATGAGGCAAGGTGGGTATAATCATGTAGCGCGCACTGTTGGGAATTACCTCACGAAGCACAGCATTCAGCAAAGAATTTTTTTTTACACTGCTTTTGACAGCGGCATAATACCTGTCAGTTACCGTTCCCATATTGGTATAAGCAGTATCATTCCATATTCCGTAGGTGTTTTTGTACAGTTTTCCGTAAGGTTCGGCGTACGTACTCGATGAGGTCGTTTTGTAGGGTACAACATCCGTTTGATACGATATCAGGTTTGTAGGCATATATGCTGCCGAAGTTCCATCCGACATTGTATGCGTTCCGTACGGATCGGCAATGGCTTTCACTTTAGCCAAAACGGCCGACTTGGAAGGCATAATATTATGTTCGACTAAACCTTTGATAAAGGGTGCCAGATACGGCATCATGTTGGCATCGTACGCTCCTGCACGACTAAATGATGGCGATTCCATAAATGCCGTATTTCCGCCCAAAGCAATGGTGAGCAACCACGATTTGAGGTAGTGAGTATAGGGTACACGCTGATAGTTATTGTCGGCCTTGGTATAAATGGGGAATTGATTGGCGTTGCTGAAGGAGCTGTATGTCCAGCACCATTCATCATTCCAAGTACCATAAGCAGAGGTCAAATCGGTAGCCCATGCCCCCATTATGGCACTTTGAGTAGCCAATGCGCCATAAGGTTTTGTGTTTTTAAAAACCGGAATTAAGTATTTTCCCAATCCTTCATTTTTCAATACTGTATAGTTTTCGTTGAAGAAACGCACAAAAGTGCTATATGCCCAACCGCCTTCGCCTACGATGTAAATTTTGTTGTGCTTTTTGCAAATACGCAACAGATCGAGCACCATATTAACTGTAGTTGTACTATAAGTCCAAAAATTTTCACCCGACTCAATTCCTTTGCAATTGGTAGTGTTGGCAAAAATATTATCTACCTGAGCAGGTGTCAAATAATAAGAACCAACACCGGAAATAAACGAAGCTGTGGTGGCCGGCATAACATTCGGATAATTTCCGATTTCAGCCACATTCACCACATAAGCAATTCCCGTAGAATCGACACGTTTGCAAAGATCCAAATAATTATCGTCGATAAATGCAGTATATACGCTTGGCACTTTGGTATAATACCATGCCGAATTAACACCCAAACTGTAAACCACATTCGCCCGGATAGTTGCCGGCACCATGGCATTGTATCGCGAAATGCGATTTTCAGTAGTATTTATACTGCTTTTTTTCCACATATCCAATAAACCACGCAGGTAAAACGTGGGTTGATTTTGAGCTGAAAGGGTTGAGGTTATGATCACTGCAAGAATGCTACTTTTTAATTTACCTGGTGTTTTCATTGTATGATAAACTTTTTTGTTCAATTAGAAAATTTTTATTAACAATTAAATCCTTATTTACTCTTGGTTCTTTTCTCTTGGTTCAACATCTATTCAGTACACCTTCACTCTGAATTCAGGCAAAATTCGCACAGGGCCTATCAATCCCGAAGCAGGGCATTTGTCGTCTTTGCGGTAGTAGAAATAAGACGAAAAGGTATATCTGCCTTTCGACGGGCGGGGTTCGCCTTTGACAAACCAGTCGGGGAATTTATTGAGCACCACACCTCTGTAAGATTCCAGTTTAACTTTGTCGTCAGGTGTGTTCACATCCATATCCTGCGGCTCCTGCTCGTCGCCAATCATACGGTTGGTCCAAGTATTGGTTACTTTTATCTCAATGTAGTTTTCGCCCGCCTGCACGAAGTTGGTAATATCAAGTACAAAAGGTGCTTTCCAGAGCAATCCCGCCGCTTTGTTGTTGATGCTCACTTCGGCAATGTTTTTCACATCACCCAAATCGAGTTTAAGGCGCTTGTCTTTACCCAACATGTTGGTAGGAATGCTAACGGTTTTGGTATAGGTCATCGTTCCAGAGAAATACTTCACGCCGGCGTCGGAATAGTCGGTGAGCGATATTAGTTCAGGTAAAACAATATTGGCCGGCGCGCCCCAGTTGGCGGGAAATACCACATTCCAACTGCCGGTGACTGACAATGATTGCGGTACGTGACCAACTTTTACCGTATATTTTTTGTTCGATTGAGTTGTAACTTCAAAACTTCCTTTGGTTTGTGAAGAGAGGTACAACTGACTTCCATCCGTCTGCAAACGAACGGTGCTATCGGCATTGGCACTCAATGACACGACAGGATCAGCAGTTGCCGACGAACGGTTAAACACCATAAATACAGACTCCAACGGCTTCAACTCCAAGGTAACAGCAGTGCGTTTTCCCTCCGCTTTCCAATAGATTGCATCGTTTTTGCTACCCGTTTCGGCATTCCACAGTTCGGGCACTTTGCCGTCGGTTCTGAATAGGCAGTTGTATTTAACGGCCTGATTCTTTTGGTTCGACACAAAATAGATATCGGCATCGGCAGTGCGACGGTGAATCCACGCTACATCATCTTTGCCCACCAACTCTTTCACCTCAAAATCTTTGGCAATTTGCATCTCCTGCAAAACTTCTTCCACCGCTTTTCCCCAAACAACTTTGCCTTTTTGGTAGCTATTCTCCTTGATATTCACGCTATCGCATTTGCCCCAAAGCAAATCGCCAATGGCTTTCACTTTTTGGTCGCAGGTTGGAAAATTGGTCAAACTTGGCGACGACTCCGGTTTACGGCCAATAACCACCGCTCCATCGGCCACCAGTTGTTTTATTTTTTCGGCCAGTACCGGACTCATTTGCGAAGTTGGGGAAAGCACCAAAGCTTTGTAGCGCATTCCACTTGGTATTACGAGTTCGCCATTTTCAACGCTCATCAGTTCGATTATAGAATTTTCATCTATGGCATCGCCACGGTAACCGTCGGGCGTTGTAAATCCCTTTTGCCAGCGCGGATAGAGGTAACAGATATCGCCCACAAAGGTTCCCTGACGCAACATGTATTGCGAACGCGTGAGGTAACTTACCCACGGTTTACATTGATTCCACCATGTGTTGTGACGAGTCAGGTGTACGCCCCACGGATTGCTCACCATACCCGGTTTCACGTTATCGTCCCACGGCTGATGCGCCATCACGTGCACCTCAAAAGCATTGGCACCTTTGGCAAAAGCAAGATCACCCTCAGCTTTCAGGTCGATGGGCGTCATGTCCCATTTGGCGCGGCTTGGCTCGGCGGTAAAGGCTTCGGCCGGCACAATAGGTTGTCCCATAATGTGCGAAGCAGAGGCCGCCAATGCAATTGTCCACCAACCATAAATTTTGTTTGAATGCCAAAATTCACAGCCCACATAGTCGGCTTTTCGGCCTCCGGCAATAAAGTTATAGGTTGAATTGTACGGTTGTAATTCAAATTTCAGCCCCGGATATTGATGGATCAGATTGGTATGCGCAGCGCAATTTTCTTCGAGATACAAATCTTCGATAGTCTGCACCAAATCGGCCCTGAAGCGATTGGTTTTCTCCACACTTTCCACCACTATTTTTCCGATTGCCGGAATCCAGCTCAAGCCTGAATTTCCACTTTTGCGCAACTCGTTCTCGCCAAAAGTAACCAACCACAGCATAGGGTCGTAACCTCTTTTCTCGATAAATTTCTCTCTGAATTTGGGTGTCCAGGTTTGAGCACCCGCTTCGTAGCTATCCATAAAAACAGACGGAATGGTTTTTCCAGTCAAAGCTCCCGCTTCGCTCAGCATACGTCCAGTAAAGTTATCGAAATGCGTTTTCAGTGCCTCACGGTTCATTTTATCGCACTCCAAGCCGTTGGCATAATCCACCACAGGGTGTTGCATCACGCCAGTAGTGGTGTGTCCGTAGCGAAAAATTTTCCAGTTGCCGGCTGGTGCTTTCCACGTCAGTAAGCCCTCTTTATTCATATTTGGGGTGATATCCAGTACATCTGTTAATGGCACGGATGCACCATCCACGCTCTGTTTCACTGCCATCACGGCAACATCTTTGTAATAGTTCCATTTGGCATCTACCTTGGGTTGAAGTAATTGCATTTTTACCAGACAATTGCCCACCACGGTTGTATCTTTCCAGATTAGTTTTTGCATCGATTGTTCGGGTGTAATCCACGGACCGCCGTTCGAAGAAAAACCGAGACAGTTTTGCATCGAGAAGGTCAACCCCAATCGTTCGGTCTCTTTCATAGTAAACTGAATCAAATCCCACCACTCTTTGCTCAGCGTTTTTACTTTGGGCAATTTGGCATTGGGTGTTTCCAACAACGAGGCATCGTTTACATTAGGGGCTACCTGAAACCAGATGACACCACCAACTCCCACGTTTTTCATGGCTTCCAAATCGCGGGTAATGCCCTCTTTGGAAATTTGCGTGCCCATCCATCGCCACCAGATTCTTGGCTTTGCATCGGCGGGTGGAGTCTGGAATGTTTGAAACATTTTGTCTGTTTGAGTTTGGGCAAAACCAACCGAACAAAATAATTGAAACACAAAAATTGAAAAGACAAAAATTTTAGTTCTTAAAAACATAATATTTTTTCATTATTGAATTAAACACTTAGCTACAAATGAGTAAATTAAATACACAAAAACATTTTACTTCTTCTTTGACAGATTTATATTAAAAGAAATAGTAACGCGGATTTAGCGGATTATTTTTTAAAAAGATAACTGATTTTTATACGGATTATAAAATTTCACACATGAAATTTGCATATTGAAGTTATTCTGTCTCTTTATTTATTCCTAATTTTGACTTGTCAAAATTTAAATCCGAATTAAATCCGTTTTTTATTCAATAAAAATCAGTATTAATCTGCATTATCCGCTAAATCCGCGTTGCTATTCTTTTGAATTTCTTTCTTTTAAAAATTAATCTTTAATCTGTCAAAGTAGAATTACTTAAATAATTCTATTCGGCTCTATACAACACCCATTCGGCCAAAGCAGGTACGCCTTTTTCGGTTTCGAGCTTCAATTTGAATTTTTGAGCTTTTACTTTGGTGAATGACTGAACAATACCCGCACCGTTTGAGCTGCCTTTCACTGTGGTTTTCCACGCTGAGCCATCGAAGTATTGCAATTCGAACATCTGTTTGCGATGCCACAAAACGGCATTGGCACTGCCTTTTTCAATCACACCCAATGCTGAAATGCTGTAAAGTTGTCCCAAATCCATTTCCAAGGTTGCAGTTTTTGATGTTGGAACTGCTTGCCATTTGGTAGCCAGGTCGTTATCGGAAATAAATACTGCTTTCGAAACCGAATCGCAGGACGAAGCAATCACCGACTTTCCAATACTCGGAGCTTGCAACACATTGGGTTCACCTTCAAAATCAACAGCTACCACCGATGCATTTTTATCGGGAGAGTATGCAGGTAATTGGATTATAATCTGACCTTTAATATTGGTTATTTTTAATTTCGCTGTTGGGTTGGCCAATAAAACGGCACTCTTAATTTTATTGTCCATTGGCACAATAAGCTTTCCATCTTTGGGCCAGTCGAATACGTGCAGGTACAATTTTTGACCTTTGCGGGTAGCACGTCCCCAATACAAATACGAAAATGGCGATGCTTCAGTTCCATACACCGCTTCACCGTTCAGCTTCAGCCAACCGCCAATTTCGCGCAAATTATCTTGACAAACTTCGGGAATCACACCATAAGCGTTTGGACCAACATTTAGCAAAAAGTTACCACCTTTACTCACAATATCAATCAACATTTGCAATACCTCTTTCGAACTTTTCCACTTATCGTCCCATGCATTGTATCCCCAATGGCCGTTTAACGTCATGCAAACTTCCCAATTTTTTCCAGGAAATCCGGTTGCCGGAATAAATTGCTCGGGTGTTTCTAAATCGCCGCCAAAGCCTCCGCCCAAACGATTATTGGTAATCAGGTTCGGATACTGTTTTACTATATCGTCGAGCTTTTTACCCATAGCTTTGGTCATTCCCACCGGCGTATCCCACCAAAGTACCGCCACATCGCCATAGTTAGCAAGTATCTCTTTTACCTGAGGAACAGCCACTTCGTCGATATATTTGTTCATATCGGCAATGTGTGTACTATCCCACTCTTTGTTGTTCCAAACCGCGCCGCCGGGATGATACCAATCTTGCGCCTGCGAATAATACAACCCAAATTTCATATCCTGTTTGCGACAAGCTTCGGCCATCTCTTTTATAACGTCGCGTTTAAATGGCGTGGTATCCACCACATTATAGGGGTCGCTCGATTTAAACATGGCAAAACCATCGTGGTGTTTGGATGTAATTACAATGTATTTTTGACCTGCATCTTTGGCCAATTTAACCCACTCTTCGGCATTAAATTTTGTAGGATTAAATTGCGTTGCCAATTTAGCATACTCGTTACGCGAAATTTTCCCTTCTAACATTAGCCACTCGCCACAAGTGGTACGTTCGCCCCATTTACCGGAAGCTACCGCATACAAACCCCAGTGAATGAACATGCCATACTTGGCATCTTTCCACCATTGCATTTTGGCATCGTTGGATGTATTGGTTTGCGCTGTTACAAACGTATTCATCAAAAAGATGAAAGTAAAAAATAATACTGATTTTTTCATGTTTTTATTCGTTTTGAGAATATGGGAGATAGCCACTTACTTTACTATCATTTTTTGCGTATATTCGTTCACGCCAGCCATCAGGCGACAAACATAAACGCCAGAAGACAACCTTTTTGCCGAAAAAACATACTCGTATTTACCAGCTAAAAAATTGCCCGAAACCACTGATGCAACTTCTTTTCCCTGAAGGTTGTAAATTTTCAATGAAGCTTTGGCTGGATTAATCAACGTAAACGTAAGATGTGCATTCCCATTCACAGGATTAGGAGAAATAGGATGCAATTCGGCTGGCTCATTTTCCGGAGCACTTAATCCCGATGCATTTACACGCGAACCCACACAAAGGGTTACTGCACCTACGCCACCCGATTTGGTGTCGGTGAAAGCCACTTTCACGGTGTTTACTGTCTGAAGCAACGATTTATCTATCTGTATCAATTTGGTTGTTGCATAACCACTGGCATCTTCGAGTTTGGCAGCCGCCTTCTCCATTGGCACCACTTGCTCTACGCCATTGAACCAAACGGACATATTGCGATCGGTACCTGTACCACGTCCTACACCAATCCGAAGATAAGCATATTCCGTATTGTCAATGGTTGGAACATTTACGAGAAACGTACTTTCGGTTGTAAACTGTTGCTTCATTTCGGCAGCGAAATAGAGCTTTTCGTCCACTTGAGCACTTTCGGCTACAGCATCGCGATAATACAAAAACAAGGCAACGGATTCTTTACCTGTTAACTGCAAATTTCGGGCATCATCCACCTTGCTTTCGGTAAAGTAAGGTGTAAAATTGCTATTGCGACCCAATCGGCGCAGCATGGTTGAATCTAAGTTAAGCGTTGAGTAATTGAGATTCATGGTGATGGTGCTATCCGATAAATTGTTGAGCAACACAATCACTTTATTATTGTCGACAAAGGATTGTTGCTGAATATCGGGACTGGCACACGACGATAAAATGCGACGACCTCTTACATTTTTAAAGTATTTGTAAAATAACACTTGTGCCGATTCGTACCAGTTGGTTTTGTCAGTATAATTATTGGCAACCAAAATAGAAGCATGGTATTTAGGATCCCAGCTGAACGTTTCTATCAATATAAAAGGCACAACTTTAAATACCTGATGCGGACGATTCATAAACACAAAAGTGTTGGCAATGCAACTGTTTACCATCAAAAAATCAGTCTGCGATTTGGCTTGCATATCTGCAGCAAAACCAGTAGCATTACCCAAAAACCACGATCTCATAGCTGCCTTTTGGTCGGTCGGGCTCATAGTACCTCCGTGTTCGGTATTCAAATAGATTAGTTCCTTGTTGTATTTCGACCAGCCATAAGCCGACACCATATCCATGATTCCTTCGAGCGGAAGACCCGTAGTGATGCGGCCGCCCAGCTTATGATTGGCAATATCCCAACGGTGAAAATCATACACATGAAATGAATAGAAGTCGAGTTTCCCCGAAGTTGCATCCACAAAATCGCTGAACTGACTAAAATTCTGATAGTTATTATTATAATACCAAACCGTGGAAGCGCAAGGGCCACCCACCATTACCGGTGCGCCCACTTCTTTCACCTTAGTATGTATTTGTACATGTAAATCGGCCAATTTGGGCAACATGTTGTAATTTTTGTAAAGCAAAGTATATTCAGGCTCGTTGATAGGTTCAAACGAAAGCGGGCGACTCCAATCGGTGAAATTGTATTTCAGCAAATTGGCCACAATTTCGCCCGCAGCCACTTTATTCACCGGAATACTATCGGTAGAACCAGCGTACACCTCTTTGGGCATAAAAGCCGGATAGGTGTTGTGGGTGTCGTGCATTAAGGTACCGCAAGTAGTTGGAAAACGCATGCTGAATGCTGCAGAAGGAGTTGTGCCATTGGTTGGTTTGGAATTGGCCTTTAGATAAGTCAAATTAGCAAAGCCCGGTCGGGCAGCATCCTGAATGATATTTTTGGTGTACCTAGTTGCATATAAAACCATAGCCAAGCTTCGGCCAAAATTCATTTCTAACTCATTGATGTATCGGTTGGATATCGTTGCATTATTAATTCCACTCTCAAAACTAGAACCGCTGTGACACACATTGATGTATTTTCCCCGATCGAAAACGGTGTGCCCCATAATCGACTTGGTGATGTCGGGCTGTAGCGTGTATGAAACAGTTTGAGCATTTGTTATTGTCACAGATAAAATACTTAGCAAAATAACTACTTTAAGTTTCATTTTAAAAATTATTAATCGTTAATTCCCAAACACTACTGCCGATAAAGCCATTGCAGGGATTTTTATTAATTGAATTTTCTCTTTTGCTGAGGTTGTAATGCTATCCTGCGGATAAACTTTTACGGGATTGCCCGAAATTTGATTCGTTGGCTGAAAAGACACATAGTAAACTGTGGCTACATTTTGTCCTGTAATGAGTTGATTAAATAGTAAAAACATTAAATGAGATAAGAAAATATGTTTTCTCATTTTGAACTAATATTTTAAGGTAAATTTTATGACCGTTCAATACAGTAATGATACAAAGAATCTTTTTCTGTTGGTATATCGGCCACAGCCAAAGTTATTTAACTGCTACAATCCTCACAAAATCAAAATCAGCCGGAATTCGTTTTCCTGTTCCGCGATTGAACGAATAAACTCCCACCATCATGCCCATAAATCCCCAGTTGGGTGTTCCCTGATCGCTTAGGAAGGCTGCATCAGTTATTACCCCTGCATCCATCCACGTTTTGTTATCGTAACTATAGCTGAACCAGCGTTGCAGTTTATCCACCTTCATTTTCAGGTAAACAGTAGTATTTTTAATATCGGGAGTAACTTTTAGAACCGCCTTTTTGCCATAACGACATTCCTCGATTTGCAAAACCAATTTCCCGGCTTCGTTGCGTTGCAAACCAATGCGAGCCCATGTTTTGGTATCGTAATGACCTGTTAAGCCGGCTTGCTCTTTGGTATCGGGATTAAAAGTCAGCTTGGTTACCGCCTCAAATTTCAACCAACGTTCCCGTTGTACAATCAGGTTACGAGCGGCAATGGTATCGATATCGTAATTTCCACTGTAAATACGTAGCGAGCCTTTTTTCTCGGTCAAGCTAAAATCTTCGTACACCGGATTGCGACGCCAAACCCACTGAATACCCAATTTTTTAGCTTTAAATTCGTCGCTCGAAGCGTTAACCTGATGCTTCCAAGGTAAATTAGGGCGCACATTTGTATCCAATGGTTCGCCGTTATTGGCAATAGGCCAACCTTCATTATTCCATGTAATTTTGTAGAGCGAAGTTTCGCGACCAAGTTGGCTTATTCCCCGCTGCCTTCCATAAACTTTACCCTGAATCCAACGTTGAGAAATGACAGTAGTCCACCACTCGCCATTTTGAGTGTTGAAAATCTTACCATGTCCTTGATGAAAATTAATGGCATTCGGATTTTTTTGAGTCAAATAAGGATTATAAGGCGAGTTTTCATAAGGCCCATACACCGATTTAGAGCGCGCAATTAGCATGTGATGCCCCTGAAATAAACCACTCGATGCTGCCATTATAAAGTAATAATAACCATCTTTATAAAGTATATGTGGTCCTTCGGGTGCTGCTTTTTTACCTTCGGTTTCAATCCAGCGAGGCTCTTCAACCATTTGCGTACATTCCTTATTCAGTTTTACAATTTTGGCTCCATTACCAGTAGGAATACCGGCGGCAAAAAGCATATAATGCGTACCATCCGTATCTACAAAATGTGAAGGGTCGCTACCAAAAGTAGTAATTTGCACCGGCTTACTCCAAGGGCCATGTATACTTTTCGATTTGGTCATTAAGTTTCCACGCACATTGGTACTACGGTCTTTGCTGAGCTGTACGGTGCAGAAGAAAATATAAAATTCACCGTTGTAATATGAAATATCTGGTGCCCAAATCCCCATTCCGTCGAAAAAATGTCTCAAATCCAGCTCTTCACTTTTGTTGAATACATGGTCAATCTGTTTCCAATTCACTAAATCTTTGGAATGCGAAATGATAATTCCCGGAAAGTATTCAAACGTTGAGTTGACGGTATAATAATCGTTGCCAACCCGAATAGTTGACGGGTCAGGAAAAAATCCCGGATTTACAGGATTGGTATATGTTTTGGGAGCTGCCGCAAAAGCCAGCTGAAAGAGAGTTGCTAAACTCAATAAGAATGTGATTCGTTTCATTTTAAATAGTAAATTGTAAATAAAAAAAATAGTAACTGATTAAACTGAGTTGGGGATAAGCAAAATAAAAAATTGAACATATCGATTAATAACTGCTACTTATCAAACAGTTGCCGATATTATATTTCGGTGCTCTGCACCTTTCGGTATCTGTATTTATGAAATTTCTACAAATTCATCGGTGCTCTGCACCTTTTTCAGGGACAGAGTCCCGAAATATTTGTAGCATTTCACATTGCTATCTAGTTTTAAGGTGCAGAGCACCGAAATATCAAATAATATAAACATTGATTATAACAAACTCAGTTATTAATTGGCTTTAATACTAAAATTCTTTGCTCCGGCATTTTTCAATACATAATAATCCAATTCCGAGCGATTTATTATTTCTTCCATCTTTTTGCCACCAAGTTCATAACTCAATGTGTATGAAGATGCATGTTCCGCAGGAGTAATACTCAAAATTGTTTCGTTGCCCGATTTGAGTAGCCCGTTTACTTTAGCCTCGCCACGCAATACCGACAAACCGGGTGTTACTTCCAATGTTTCACTCCACTCGCTTGGATTAGCCCCAAACTGTGTGGCATTATTCACCTGAACATAGTATTTCTTGCCTGCTTCCAAACCATTTACTTTAAAAGCACCAAAAGTAATACCTGGCAAGGCTTTCCAACTCGACTCAACTGCTGGTGTTGTTGTGTAGCGGGCCTTGTAGAATGTATCCGAAAACACCCAACCTATACCAACATTACAACCATCGGCCGTAGGCACAACTCCCCAAACAACGGGTGGAAGTGTTTTATAGCCATTTTCAGGTACAATAGTAACCGGTGCTGAAGCCTCTCCCTCGCCTGCTCCATTTATTCCCACCACCGAAATCTGCACCGGAACATTGACAGGCAAAGATTTGAGATCAATATAATGGTCGATGGTACGAGCTGTGGTTTTGGTTTCGCCTTTCACAGTATATTTCAGAGTGTATTCGCTACAAAATTCATTTTTCTCAAACACCACACGTACCGAACGGCAGGCATGTATTACCGCCTTTACTTTGGGTGCAGCAGGTTTAGCGAGATAGAGCGTAG
This sequence comes from Porphyromonas cangingivalis, assembly GCA_945902955.1. Taxonomy (GTDB): domain Bacteria; phylum Bacteroidota; class Bacteroidia; order Bacteroidales; family Paludibacteraceae; genus Paludibacter. The sequence continues at coordinate 18,632 of CAMDNO010000015.1, read as the reverse complement.
TATCTTTTACATTATACCCCATTGGAGATAAGATGCTGATTTTTAAGTGAGATACAGCTTCATTTTTTGTCCACGTAGCACTAAAACTGAGCGTTTTATCTCCTGGCTTAATCGTTGGTAGATTGATAAATGAGCCTTGATTCGTAGAACCATTTTTGGCTTTAATTTCCCAGATTAATTTGTATCCTGTAAGCGTAAATGCCGGAATATCGATAATTCTGCGAGGCGTAATGCTTATGGATGTAGTAACCTGCGACCCCGCTTCGGTATTTTTCACGTCCAATGCACTTACCGGCGCATAAAAATCCTTCATTTGTTCGTAGCATCGTTTCTTATTGCGGTAATTATCCACCACACCCCATTGGCGATTTTGGTGTACAGGTGTTGCTGTACTTGGGTTTGGCGACTGATAACGACTGCGATAATCGTTGTAAGTCCATACCGAGTAGCCGCTCAAATACTCTTTGGCTGCAAAGCCAGTTACCACAAAGTTTTTGTATTTTGTATTGTTGGGCGTATCGTAAATCAGGTTCCCCTGCTCTATACCATAACCACCATATTCGGTCATAAATATCGCTTTGTCAGGATAGGTTTCAGCCAGTTTATCTAGCCCTTTTTCGTAGTTCCAATACTTATTAATCCAAATCATATCGCCATATTTAGCAGCATCATCCGCCTGATAATCTGCCGTATTAGATACGTAAGTCACCAAGCGGGTTGAATCTAAATTTAGCTTGATATGCTTGATAATAGACTCAACATACTCGTTAATTTGCGGTTGCGTATTTTTGTCGCCCATTTCGTTGCCCACACTCCAGCCAATAACCGAAGCATGATTATATTGCTGTTGAATAAGCTTGCGGGCAAACTCGCGCGGCTCAGGACTGGTTGGATTCATAAAATGCGACCAATTGTTGAATTCTGAAATCACCATAATTCCTTTTTCGTCCAGATAATCCATTACTTCCTCGGGCAACGGACGATGCGAAAGACGGGTGAATGTACATCCCAATTCCTTCATTTGGTCAATATCCTGCTTGTAACGCCATATGGGCAATGTGTTGGCAGTCAATCGGTCATCGGCAACCCAATTATAACCGGTCATGCGTACCACTTCGCCGTTGAGCCACATTTTGCGACCCGAGGTAGTTAATTTTCGAATACCAAAACGGTCAGTCAAAGTGGAAAGTATCTTTTTATCGGCTGATAAACTTACTTCGGAAATGTATAAATTGGGGTAGTCGAAATGCCAAAGATTAGTTTGTTTTTTGGATAGCTGAAAGCTAAAAAGCGTTGATGTTTCTTGTCCGGCAGCAACAGTTAACTCCTTTGCTTTTGCCGCCATTAGCTTTTTGCCTTCGTAAATTAGGGTCGGCGTGCAACTCACTTGCTCTTCCTTTTCCGAATCATTTTTGATAAATACGCGTACGCTCACTTTCGATGTTCCGGTGCTAAAATCGGGCGTTGCCACCACCTCCTGACGCACAATATGAACCGGCTCAACAATACTTAACGTTACAGGCCGACGAATGCCACCCCAATTGATATAAGCACCCCAACTCAAGCTGTTATTCACTTCTACGGCTAAGGTATTTTTCTTTTTCAGAAGGTCAGTAATATCCTGTTTATCCGAACAGTTTCCAACTAATTCATTGGCTACCAATTTATCATTCAGAAAAACCCGATAGCTCATACTTACCGCCTCAAACTCTAAATAAACACGTTTCCCTACTTTTTCGGGCGACTGAAAAGTAGTGCGATACCATGCCTTGCCAATGTAGTTGGTCGTTTCGTTTTCACTTTCCCAACTTCCGGGAACTTCGGTTTTGTTCCATGTTTTGTCATCGTAAGCGGCCGAAAACCATTGCTGTGCTTCACCATTTTGCTGGGGGTCGGTTCTGAAATGCCAAAAACCATTTAAGGAGATGTGTGTTTCGCCAGCAGTAAACTTTCCGGCGCTTAGCGCTTGAAGTACGAATGTAAATACTAAGGCAGAAAGTAGTGACTTCATCTAATTTAGTTGACTAAGGGATTTCGAATCATCCAACGAAATGGATACAAGGAGCAAATGTACCTAAACCAAGTCATATTTATCAATTACACAGCCAATAAACCACTAAAAACCGATATAAAAACAACAAAAAACCTTGTAAACGTTTACGAAAATCGGATGGAATAAGCAGGAGTAACGGAGCGACAAAACTTTATGACTTATACTTGAAAAAAATTATTTGAAGCAATAGCGTAGCGTAATCTTTGTAGAATTAATCAACCACACCGTTTCATCTTCCAGCCGAACATCAATTTTGGTTTCGCCATTGGCAGTTTGGTAAAGAAGTATTTTGCTCGAATGTTTCATATCTGTTATTTGTTCGATTTTTCTTGTTTAACTTAGTTGTATTTGGGTTCATGACCCGATGTAATTTATAAAAAACCACTATCGCGATATTTGTTTAAGGGTCGGAGACCCGCTATATCAATAATTACCACCCATTTTCACATTCATCGTTTCCATATTGCGGGTCTCCGGCCCTTTGGGGGCTGTGGGTGAAATCCGCTGCTACAAATAGCATCGGGTCGCTGATCCTAAATATCAATTTCTCTTTCCAAATTTGGACGTCAGGTGGAACATGCCGCTTTGCAGTGAGACTTCCTTTTACCGCGACATAGGCAAAGAGCTTATACCGAGCCAATTGTATTTCTTAACCTACGCCGAGCAGGGGCATCCTGCGGTCACCTCTTAGGCGGGATGTTTCATTTGCGGGAGTATTCACTGTCAGTCAGCTGACGGACAAAGTGAATTGAAAATCAGCGAAGCTAATGCGGGCACAAAGACCGCTAAGTGCACAGCTTGCCCCGATGTGTCGGGGTCAGCCAGCCAATGAGCTTAGAGCGTGTATTATGTGCTGGTTTTTTATTTGTTTTATATTTTCACATTAAATCCCAAATCAATCTCGTCAGAAGGAATACCGCCACGAATTCCCCAATTCTCAAGGGGTTGTTCGTTTAAAATTATAAAAACTGTTTTCTTTTCAAACAGTCCGTTAGACTCAAGTCTGTCTACAATAGTTTGAAATAATTTTCTTTTCGTTTCTTTAGTTCTACCAGCAAATAGCGAAATTTCAATTAAAATTTCATATGGAGGTTTCATGAGAAATAATTCTTGTTGGTATTCAATCAACCTTACGTCTCTATCATCCGCTTGTATTTGCAATGCTTCAACTACTGAGTCCATTACAGAATTTCTTATCTTTAATAATGTTGGTCTGTCTCTACCAATTGATAATTCAATCTTTACTACAGGCATAAAGTATTATTGTTTTTACTGAGGTTTATTTACAATTTCCATTATCTTTTCTGGAATTTCTGTTCGTTTAAAACCATACATCTCATATAATTCGTGGGCATCATTTGTCGCAAGCATAAAGCGTTGCAAACTTCGTAAATCAGAATGTTGCATTATTGCATCTATAAGTCGTTTACCTAATCCTTGTTTTCTGAAGTCTTCTAATATGAAAACATCCATGATATAAGCAAATACAGCATAATCAGTAAGAACTCTTGCAAATCCGACTAGTTTGTCTGAATTGTCATATACTCCAAAACAAATAGAATTTTCAATTGAGCGTTTAACTGTCTCAAAACTTCTCCCAATAGCCCAATATGAGCGATTTGTAAGAAAATCGTGTATCACATTTAAATCTAATTTGTCTTTATCAGTTGATATTTTAAAATTACTCATGTTCAGTCTTTTTTTTTTCTAAACTTGCACTTAACGGTGGCGGTATGGCAAGTAAGGGATTGCAGAGCTATGTCCCTATCAACCGAGACGAAAGATTGATGCGGGTGATGAACTTCGCATACCTCTAAAACACTTATTTGCTATACCGCGTGTTAGCAGTAGCCGTTTCTTATTCTGTCATTTGTTTTATTTGTTGTAATACGTTTGTCCACACTGTTTGCGAATGTTGTTGTGTTTGTTCATTAGCAAAACCTGTCTGTGTCAATGTCAGCAAAGTTTTTCCGTTTGTCGTGTCAAGTTTGTAAGCAACCAACGAATAATTTTCGGGTTTGTCTTCAAGTCCTGTAAAACCACTCCAATACGAATATTTCAAAAGTTCGTCTGTTTTGATGTCAAGGATTGTTCCTTTGTCCTTGTATTGGTGTCCTTGATACTCGCCTTGAAAAATAATTTCGCCTCCTGCTTTCCAATCGGTCAAGGTTTCTGTCCCGAAAAGAAAAACTTTAATTTTTTCAGGATTGATCAAAGCGTCCCAAACTTTTGCTTTGTCAGCATTTATTTCAATGCTTATTGTTACTGTCAGTTCTTTATTCATTTTTCTTGTGCTATTTTTAAAAGTTCATTTGTTGTTTTCCAATTTCTGGTTGTCGCACCTACTTTTAGTTTTGTTTCCAAAAAGCTGTTGCTCAATTTTGACTTTCCATATCCATTTGGGCAATACAAATAAACAGCATTATCGGAAATAGATATTTCTTCTCCGCTTAGTTTCTTTTCTTCTATTGTGTTGATGTCAATTTTTTGTGGTTTTGAAGATAGAAAAGTAACGTGTAAAAAAGTTGTGTCCTTGTCATTATGTCTTAAAAATGGATTGCTGTCAATTATTTGTTTCAAGTTGTCAATGGTCAAAACGATTACGGGAACGTCAAAACCAAAATCTTTTTCAATTTGTCGTGTTATTGTCTGTGCAAGTTCGTCAGATTTAGCTTTGTTTCCTCTAAAAACAGCATTTCCGCTTTGAACATAAGTCGTAACGCTACTAAAACCCAACTTTTCATACGACTTCCGTAAAGCATCCATTTTGATAAGTTTTTGTCCGCTTACGTTAATTCCTCTTAGTATTGAAATGTATGTTGTCATTCGTGTCTTGTTTGCTTTTTTCGTGGTCGTCCTACGGTTCTGACTAACTACCACGTAAGTCTTTGATTTTCAATTGTCAATTTTTTGGGTCGTTAGCTCCGTAACTCAATGAGTTTTTTATATACTGGATTACGCATAACGACAGACTGCGCAAAAACCTCAACTGCTCCCTAATTTATTCGACCCCCTGTCTGAGAAAAATTTCAAATATGCGATTCTCAGCAAATCATTTTTAGTTTTTGCGCAGTCTGACGCCAGCCAGCCAATGAGCTAAGAGCGTGTTAGGAGGTCGTATTTTTACGTTTCTTCATACTTATCTTTGTATCTGTCTGGAGTTATAGTCCATATTAAATGAAAAACAATAGCACCAATTAGTGTCCAAAGAACATCGTTCCAGTCAAAGTGTAATTTTGTTGAAGTTGTTTGTATAAATTCCCACGATATAAGACCCGTTAGTGAAATTATGTTTGCTGTTGAGTGTTTATTTTCGTTTAACCATTTATTTGTTCTTTTTATTTGTGGAATTAAAACAACAAACAAAGCAGGAATTCCAATAGCTGGAAAAAAATTGGGTGCAATGCCTAACAAATATTTTACTGTCAAACAATTACCAAGATAATTTGGTCTAACGTTGTCTATTATTTGCTGATATGAAATAAAGCAAAATGAAAACAATGCAAGCCAATAATATAAACTCTTCGATGTGTTCATTGCTTTCGGTTTAATTTTTGCTGTCCGGATGTTATGAGGTCGTTTTTCTTTCATTTGTTTGCCCATAGAAGTATGAAATTTTATTTTCAATATCGTCATAAGTTACTACATTTCTGTCTTTATGATATTCAAAGTAGCTTAGTAATCCAAAGTCACCTGAACACATTGCTGTATGAGTAAGTAAAACACTAGAAATAGTCAAAGTCCAATTTGCATTCGCAAAAAAGAAGAAAATTATCAGAGTAGTCGTAATAGTGATAAATGGTGCTAAAGCAACTACTTCAAATTCCTTCTTATTCGCAACGAACTTGTCTGCTAATGCCATAAAATAGAATTTTTTCAAATTAGCATCGTACGAAGTTTTAGTTGCGCCTTGAGATTTATATGCTAACACATGTATGTATTCGTGCAATGGAAGCAGGGCAAACGCAATTGCAAGACCAAATGAAAAATGAGTAAAACGGTCAGCAAAACTATAATTTGATAAGTTGAATCCTTGAACAAAAAAATATCCAACAAGTCCAAAAACAATGAAGTTGCTTAGGTAATAAAAAATTGAATATTTTGTCCGTTTTTTCATATATGTTTGTATGAACGGTACAAGTTTTTTATGTTCTAATTGGTCAATTAGAACGTACCCATTGTCTGTTAATTCGTCTGGTCTGATTTTCATATAATTTTTTTTTTAATGCCGCATAACGACAGTCTGAGCAAAAACCTCAACAGCTCCTTAATTTATTCGACCCCCTGTTTGAGAAAAATTTCAAATATGCGATTCTCAGCAAATCATTTTTAGTTTTTGCGCAGTCTGACGACCGAGGCTAAGCGCATTTGGCGGTCACCGCTTAGGCGGGATGTTTCATTTGCGGGCGTATTCGCTGTCGTGGAACGACAAAGTGAATGCGGGCGCAGAACCTGCCAATTTCACAGCTTGCCCCGATTTCTCGGGGTCAGCCAGCCAATATGCTTAGGCGCGTGTAGGTGTTTGTACATTTTACATAATCAATTCGTCTATTTTTGACTGCATAAAGCTGTCGATTCCCGATTCATTATTAATGTCCCTTAGTCTTAGTAATGTTATAATGTCTGTATCATCCAAAACAATTATAAAACTTTGGTGGTCGTGAAAAACATCTTTACAACGTTTTATCATAAGTTGCTTATTCTCAACAGAACGACATAAGAGAACTCCAAATTTCCCTCTTGTTGGGCTGAACCGCCCTAGCAATTGGTCTACCTCCGGATTTCCAATTTCCTTTCCGTAGTTTTTACATTCAAAGAATATCTTTGGACACTGAATATGAAGTAAATTGTTCAATGAATGAAAGAATCCATTTTTGTCGCAATTATCAAAAACAATATCCACTCGCTTTCGTCCTTCGTTAATTTCCTTTTCTCTATTTGGATTTGTAAGACGTTCAGCAAAAATGTGAATCAAGTTGTCAAATGATATTTTATGAAAATTTGTTGCATCGTCATTACCAGCTTTAATGTCAGACAAAATCTGTAATCTTTCTGCAGAGTTTAATATTTTGCGTTTTGTCTCAAGCACTGCTTTCGTTTTATTGCCAGCAGTTCGTCTTAATTCTGATTTGTATTTATCCAAAATTGCTGGATGACTTTTTGAAAATTCATACAAAAATTCAGCCTTTAAAGGATACTTTTCTTTTAAATCAGCAATACGTACAATTACTTTTCCGTTTTTTAGAACACTTGCCAAACTGTCACCAGCATGTTGATGTTCTGCCCTTAAAAACTCTATAACAAAGTTTCTGTAATATTTGTCTTTACTCAATTCTGGATCTTGTCTTACCGAATTGATTGGTAATAAAATTTTTGGTTTGTCATTGATTACAGGCAACTCTGTAAAATAACTTACAAAATTGAATTTTTCATAATCAAATGCATTTACTGCAACTCTTCTTATTGGAATTGAGTATTTTATACATTGTTGTTGAGTAAACTCTATAAGCTGTTTTTTTAAGATATTTGAAGTTATGTCAGAAATTTTGTCTCGATTTATCCCAGGAATCATTAAGGCACAATCTGCAATATCTTTTATATCTCCGGATTTAGCTGCTGCACTTGATTCAAATGCTTGTTGGATTTCTTTTGCTTGTTTTGGACCGATGCCTCGACCACGAGGTTCTCCAGATGAATAACCTAGAGCAACTTCATCTACTTCGTGTAATGCGCCTAATAGGTTAGATGTTGTTCTTTTGTCTCCAGTTTTAATACTATCTACTAAATATTGAAAATAAGTGGCAATTTGGTTTTCACAATCATACGCCCATTTAGTTCCCATAGCTGAAATACCATACGGATCCAGAAATAAAGGAATGTCTTGAAATGCATAAATATCAACAAAATCAAAGTCAACATTTTGAGGAAGATTGAAAAATTCGCTAAATCTTTGAGGTCTAATTCTGTTTGTTTTCATGTTTATTATTTTTTTGCATTCTGATAAATGTCGCCTAAGCGTTTGATTTACAATTTAGTTGTCAGCTTCGTTGCTTGATATATAGGTGGTTTATGTACTAGGCGGTTCGTTGCTGTTAACCATATGTTCGTTTTCACTTACTTCTATTTAATCTTCTGGTCGATAGTTTTTTCCAAATGCTGTCTGCGAGTTCAATTTCTTTGTCTGTAAATCCAAATCCAATTTTAAGAATTTGCTCGTTTGTAATCTTTAGAATTTGGTTTATGTCTTTTTTTTCTCTCATCATTTGGTCAATTTTCGAGAGCAATTCTGAGTTTTCTGTCTTATATGGCAATAGAATTTTACCCGCTTCGCTTGGCATAAGCTCTAAAACTCCACCACCATAACTTCGACCAACAATTTCTGAAAAAGCTAAAGACAAAGAATTATAGTAACTAGCTATAAATGCGTTTTTTTTAGTGTCTTTTTTCATAAACACTCGGTGCATTGTGTCTGTCGTATAGGCATTTGCTTCATTCAGAATTAGTCTTGGGTACAAATTATTTCTCCTGATAAATAATGCGTCAGATAATTTTATTGACGGAATTACAAACCAATCGTCACGAATTCCCGTTTTGTAGCCTTTATTTACACCCATTGATTCCCCTAATTTAATGTAAGACTTTGCACCGCTCTGTTCGTCAATTTTGTCTTTCGGTGGAAAAACCAATAAATGAGCTTTCGCCTTTGTTTGTCTATTCAATTCCCAATCTTCTTTTGTGAAAATCACGCTATTGACCTGAACGCTTCGCCCAACCATTGGTTTTGCATATTCTGTTAGTTCATAAGCTTCTACAATTGGTAAAGGAACTGTAAAATAATCATTTGAGCCAGTAGTAATGCCGACTTCCACACTTGCATATTTCGCAATTGTTGGAATATTCTTTTGTTCTGCTATTTTTTCAAGAAAATCTATTTCTTCTTGTTCTAGAAAGTAGTAAGTCCACTTATTAGATTTGAAATCAATTTTCTTTTTCGGGCTTTTCAGAATGTTTACATCCAACTTTTCCAAATCGGAAGCATCTCTAAGTTCTAAATGTTCAATTAAATGTGAATCATTTCCGTTCTTTTCACAAAGCAACAAAACAACTTCTTGTTGAATGTCTGGAAAAACTAATTTCTCAAAGGAAATAATGTTGATTTTATTGTAAGTATGAGCCAAAAACTCGCGTAACTGCTGAGCATAAGACACTTGTAGAAGCTCTGCTGGAATTACAAATCCTATTTTGCCTTTGTCTTTGAGCAATAAACTAGAACCTACAACAAATGAAACCCACGCATTCGTGAGTTTGGAATACTTTAATTTAGCTCGTTCAAAGACTTTTATAGCTTCTTTCTGTTGGTCTTCATCAAAATATTGATAGCGAATATATGGCGGATTTCCAACAACTAAATCAAACCGTTTTGCGGTTTCATTGCAGTATAAATGAAAATCAGTATTAATAATCTCTTTATTTCTAAGCTGAATCTTATTTGCTTTATTTGCCTCAATTTCATCAAATTCAATTGCTGTAATTGAGTTGAATTTGTGGTTGTTTTCTTTTAATTGTTCAATGAAAACGCCATCGCCACAACTTGGTTCTAAAATGTCAGAATCTAAACTGCCATTTATACCCCATTTAAGGATAAATGCAGCAATTGGTTCAGGTGTGTAAAAACCACCTCTCAATTTCTCGGCTGTTGCATTCTTAATTAGCTTCATACAATTCTTTGATTAATGGGATTAATAAATCATCATTACCTAAATCGTATAGTTTCGCTAATAGCCTTTTTAATGCAGCTTTTTCTCTGTAAAATTGACTTTGAAGAGGTATCAATTTTCTTTTATTTCCAGCATTGGCATCAATTTGATCATAAATGCCGATTAACTCTTTTTGCTTATTTACTATGCTGTCATGTAGAGTTTTATCAGTTTTATTTGTAAAATCAATTTTCCGTATCGGTAAGTTTTTCAAGACTTTAGTTCCTCTTGCAATATATCCTCCTCTGAAAACTTCGCCATATAATGCACTAAACCATTCTAAATATTTTGAATTTAAAATGGCTTGAATATAGTAAATAGAGTATTCGGAATTTGTGGGAATTGCTACTACGCAATAACCTGCAGTTCCACCCGAAGAAATAAGAGTTCCATGAATATCAATAGCATATTTATCGCCAACAGAAAGAACGCCCACAATGATTTTTGAAGGTAATCCACAGCTATCTAAACTTTGGTGTCTTCCATATCTGTGCCATTCATTTTTTGTTATCGGTTCAGGTTTAATGTCCCGTTTTGGATTGTTTAGAATTTCTTTCTGCTTTTGAAGATATTCATAGGCAAATGGAAATTTCTTTTGAATTGTTGATAGAGGAATTATGTCAACTCCATTATCGCCATTCTCATAAGGATAAATAACCCTCGCATTTGGTTTGAATGTTCTGTATGTGTTGAGATTATTGTCTCCTTTTGAAGTCTGGAAATATGGTTTTGTTATTGCTTTTTCAATCTTATATTCAATATTTTTTTTAGAAAAATGGTAGTATTTCCCGATTTCATTGGTTGGTGTAAAAATGTAAGTTTCGTTTGCACTTGTTTGAATGCCATTAAAAATATTCTCATCACCAACCAAATCAACTAGTTTAACACTTTGTGAAGCAATCTTATTATAAGCTGTAGTCAAGTCCGTTGGAACTAAAACCCAAACTTCACTGTTCAGCTCATTTGTGTTTTTAGAAGCATAATTTACTGTTTCAGGCTCTCTTACTTTCCAACTTTTCAAGCTCTTTACTTCTGCATACTGGAAAGACTTTTGAGGCTTTTTGTTCAAAAGAAGTAAGCAAGTGTAAGTTGTTTTGTCTGCAAAAACTTGGTTTGCACCAAATGAAACAATAGAATGTAAATAGCCTTTAGATGAAATCTCTTCTCTCAACTTTTTACCTGCACCAACTTTTGTAAATTTACTAGGGACAATATAACCTAAAGTGCCATCGGCGGTTAGTAGATTTATACCTTGTTCAATGAATAAGAAGTACTTATCAAACTGCTTATAGGCTGAAACGTAGTTAGTTTTATATAGTGGCAATTCAAGCGGAGTAATATTTTTCATGTCTTCCGACTTTAGATAAGGCGGATTACCAACAATAACATCAAATTTCAATTCAGCAAAATCAAAAGGATTGATTATTAAGTGCGCTTCTTTTGAATCTACTTGTGCAGGATTTAACAAACTATTTCCAAAGATAATATTCTTGGATAAACTTGGTAGAACTGGCTTAATTGTATTTGTGGAATTTACATCTTCGTTTTCCAATAACTTTAGCAACAAGCCAAATTTTGTTGCTTCAACTGCATTAAAATCTTTATCAACACCATAAATGCAGTTCAACAAAATTTCTCGTTTTGTTTTGAATGGAAGTTTGTAAGTGTTAATGCTGGTCTGTATCAGTTTAGTTTTGTCTGTTTTAAGATAGTAGTCAATGAAAATGTCTGTCAGCAACTGGAATAACTCTAAAATAAATGCACCTGAACCGCATGAAATATCCGCAAACTTTAGTTTGAGGATTTCTTTGTCGGTTTTGTCTTGGCAATTTGGTAAAACGGTATTTCTTAAAATATCATTGATAATGAAAGTTGGTGTTGTGATAATATCTTTGTCAACATTCTCAGGTTTCTTTATCAATAAAATATCGCCATCTTTAATAGTCAATCTTTCGGAAAGAAAGATTTCATAAATTCGTCCTAGTATATCTGATGAAAAAACACTGAAAGAATATGGACTTTCAGGATAATACAATTGTTTGATAATCAACCAAAATACTGAACTTACATTCTCAACTATTTTATCTTTTAAAAGTTGGTCGAAAAGTCCTGAATTGTATCTTTTGTCTGCTTGTTTGAACTTGTTTATTAATGCTGTAAAGTCATTTGAATTGGCGAATTTTAAAAGTGTTTGATAATCCTCTAAATTCCTATCTTCACAAACTCGTAAAAACAAAACTCTGTTCAAATAACTCTGAACGACATCATTTAATTGTTGTTCCTCAATTGTCGGCTCGTTTTTGAAAATTTCAGCTCCAAGTAATTTTCTCCATTCGTTAATCTGATTAAGGAATAGATTATCAATAGAATACTGGTTTATTTTATTCTCAATTTCTTGCCATTCAGTTTCAAATGCACCCGAATAAACAGCATTTTTGCTCAGAAGTTTACTGATTTCTTCAAATTTGCTTTCGTATTCCGTGTAGTGATATTTCTTTACTAATGCTTTTTGAAAAGTATCATCTTTTTCAACCTTCACAGAAGTGTCATATATAACCAAATATTCAAAATTCGACAGTACAGAAATTTTGAGCTTGGCTGTAAAACCATAACGTCTTACTTGTTTGGCTGTTTCGTTATTCGATTCAATTGAAACACAAGGTTTTTTAGCTTCCAAAAAGAATTTTCTTTCTGAGAAAAGTCGGAAAGTGTAGTCAGGTTTTTTGGAATGTTCGGAAGCGTTTGCTTTTAAACCTTCTTCTAAAATCACTTCTCTTTCGTTAGTTGGTTTACTATTGTTGTTTTTAATGTCCCAGCCAAGAAGTTCAAAAAGAGGGTCTAAGAAGTCGCTGCGAAGCAGCGTCTCATTATATTTGCTTGTCAGGTAATAATCCCTGTCAGCATTATATTTTTCTATAAGTTGTGCTATTGTCATTTGTTCTTGTTTGCTTTTAAATATTTTACTCTCTTTTCTGCGACTATCAATGCTTTCTCTCCAAATTCCTCATCTTGAATCTCATACATTATTTTTTCGCTTAAAAATAAAACTAAAAGTTCCTCAATATCGTATTTGTATAATTCTGCTAATTTTAGCACAACTTCTTTTGAGAGTTTTCGTTCACTACGTTCCATCTTGCTTAAAATAGCCACATCAATATCAATTAATGCAGCTACTTTTCGAAGTGGTAGCTCGTTTTTCTCTCTTAATTGTCTTAGCTTTTCGCCTAGTGTTTCTGTTGACATATATTTCGTTGACATTATTTGTCAAAAGTAAAGTTTTTGTTTAAATAAACAATACATTCTTGAAAAAACTTATCAACAATCTATCGTTCTTAGGCAAAATTGTGTGTTTTGTTTCTTTTTTGCTGATTTGTCAGCTTTTGGGAGTTGTAAATGTGAGTAGATTTAATCAAAATCAAGTGTTTTCTCTGTCTGTTTGGGTTTCAACTGACTTGTTTTTGCACGGTCTTTTTTTCTTTTTTTTTCGGCTTGCTGCCAACACAAATATATGCGAACACACAATCTTTATTACCCCTACAAGTTCGCATATTTCCCATTTATTGGAATTTAAACAGTTCGCATACCCGCCTTATTTATGGATATGTGCAGTTGTGTTTTTCCGCTCTGCAAATATAAACATAATTATTTATACTAATAAAGAAATTAAAACCATATTTCAGGATAAAGTATAGCTCCATCTGGTATGGTGAAAGCATTGCTGTTGATGAGGATAATAACAGACAGTAGATATACTATTGTAAAGTCACTTTGACAGGTACCTGTCAAAGTATTTGATACGTACCTATCAAGTAGTTTGATAGGTACCTGTCAAACCGCCTTAGATTAGTTAATCAACCTGAAGCAGATTACCATATACGCAGCTCCGCGATTGGGCAAGATTTGTAATCTGTAATCCTACACTTTTTTATTATAAGGATTTATAATCCGCTAATAACCGAAAAAGTTGTTCAGTGGAAGCGACATCTGTTAGGTATTTCTTACCTTCGGCAGCGAGCATTTTCAGTTGTCCGATTTTTTCGGACAACTCACTTCCTTCAATCTTGAGTTTCTTTTTAAGGTCATTCCAATATTTTCAGGTCATTTGACCTATTTCGGTTGAAAAATTCAGTGATTCAGCCGTTTAATATCATCTTCAATTTCACGGAGGCTTTGTTCATTTTCATGTAGCCGTTGTTCCTGTCGGAATTTTTGGTATTCGTCGGTCGATTTTTGTAATGCCATTTCATGTGTTACTTTGCCTGCATGGGTAAGAAGTTCACGTTCGTTAAGTTGTAGAATTTGTCCACTTTACTAATTCTTGTTCAACAAATTGCGTTAATTGTTTTTTGTCAGGTAATTCCAGTAAGTATTTTGATACAAAAAGTTGTTCATCCATGCCATTTAAGGCATATTCTACTAACTTATTCCCCTTTTCGGTACAGAGTAAAATTCCAATTGGGTCATTGTCATCTGGTCGCTTTATTTCTTCGCGGAAGTAGGATACGTAGGTATTTAGTTGCGAAAGGTGCTCGTGTTTAAACTTATCAATTTTCAGCTCAAGCAGAATATGACATTTTAAAATTCGATGGTAAAAAACTAAATCGACGAAAAAATACTCATCATCTATCAAGATTCGCTTTTGTCTTGCCTCAAAACAAAATCCATTTCCCAGTTCAACTATAAATGCTTGTAAATGTGTTAACAAGGCAGTTTCAAGCTCTTTTTCTTCTAATAAACCTTCGGTTTTAAGTTCCAAAAAGTCGAAGAAAATATTGATTTTATTGCATCGGTTGCCTTTTCAGGTTCAATTTTGCTAAGTAGTTGATTATAGGCTATGTCTGTGTTTTTGGATAGTCCTACTCTTTCGAATGAGAGTGTGTTTATTTGCCGTTGTAATTCTTTTACATTCGGAGTTGTTTTAATAATCAACAATTCGAAAAATCTTCTTTTGTTCACATCTGTAATTTTTATCAATTCAGCAAAATGAGTAAAAGAGGCTTGTTGAATAAGTGTAAGCAGATAGGCAGGGTTCGTTTGGTCAAAATATATTTCTGAAGATTTTGACTTAGGAAGGTTGCTTCCAAATTCGTCAGTTAACGACTGACGAATTGTAATTGTCTGATTATTTGCATCTTGAAATTCGTCGGGTAATAACTGACGAATTTCAGTTAGAAATGAATGATTGTTGTTAATCAGAAATAATTCCTTGATTTGAGGATAGGTGGTATAAAATTGACGTGATATTTTTAAATTCGTTTCACCTAATCCCTTTATGTTTAATTTTTCGGTTAATCTTTTAAAAAGTTTATCGCCATATTTTGCTCGGTCGTCCCCATTTTGTTCAAATTCAACAATATAATAGCCAATCAGCCAGTTTCGTAAAGTCAGCGATACATTTACAGCTTTTACCGCATATTGTTTAAGTCCAAGGTGCGTTTTCTCAATTGCACTGACAAGAAATTCGAATTTCATAGGATTGTATATAATTTGTTTTTTCGAGCATCAATTTCATTAACAAAAAAGAGTTTAATAGTGAATTTTTCAATTGATTTTCCCGCCCCAAATGTACTAAATTATTCTTTAATTTATGGCAGGAGTTTGATTGTTTTTAAGAGGAAGTTTTGGTAGAGCTAATTTGTTATTGATTTTTGGTTTTTAAGATTCCACGTTTGGCATTGAGTACTGTAATGGCATTCTTACCATCAGGTGCTTACATTTTCAGTTGTCCGATTTTTTCGTACAACTCACTTCCTTCAATCTTGAGTTTCTTTTTAAGGTCATTCCAATATTTTCGGGGACGGTCGGTGCTGGTTTATACTTCAACTACATCTATTACTGAGAAATACCATTCTTCGGTTTCGTCGTCCCAAACGGTACAGACTTTTTTCTCTTCAAAAATCTGAATCCTTTCCCGCTAAGTCGGGATGTTCCATTTGCATACGATAATCAATTTTTGGTTTGGTTTCGTCCTGCAAACATAAACATTATTTTCAGAAATCCAACAGCAATTAAAAACGAATTTAGATTGTTGTTCTACCCCATTTGAGGTTAACTTTCCCACCCCAAATTTTGCATAATTATTCAATATCTCAATGCATTCTTTGTATATTTATTAATCATTATATAGGGAGTAGATGTAAGGTAGCTGTAACCTTCCTGTAACCATCTTATACTCTAACTGTACACTGGTATATTTATACAATATTTCCTGATTTTATGCTATGTGGTATTGAAATTAATAGGGCATTTATTCAAACAAAAAAACCTGAAAACAATCGTATTGCTTTCAGGCTTTTTTGGTTCTTTTTGTACAATTTCTCCAATTTATTTGCGTCCTACTGTTATACTTTTTCTAAAATAATCTAATCCGTACGAAACGGTTGATTTCTTTTTAGGCGTTTTTACTTTTGCACTAAAGTAAGGTGAGTTTTCCGAATCTTCAACCAAAGTTAGTTTCGAAGTTTTTCCCTTTGCATTGGTAAGGTCAACTACAATTGTTTCCACTTTGTTGTAATCGAAATTATGGGGAACTTTTAGTTTTACAATAGTATATTTACCTTCTTTTAGAGTTGAAAACTCCGTTTCGTGTCCGGCCATATATGCCAAACTCAGGTTATAAGCCACATTAAACGACACCCAACCTTCGCTCCAGCCAATGTTTCCACGTTCGGGATGATAGGGGTAATGTGCATTTTTGGGCGATCCTTCGAGCACAAAACGAGCATTTTCTAACTGGCCTATACCTCCTTGATATTCGCTATACCAGCCTAAATCAGCTCCTTCAATTTCGGTTACAGCATCGTACGAACAGTGCCGACCGGTTGGGTTTCGCCCAAAAGAATTATCTAACTGTGCATAAGTAATCTGCATCAATCGGTCAGCTTTCGTTTTATCGTCAACAAATTCAATCATCGACATCACTGCAGCCGGAAAACCAACAATATTGCCCACTTCGTTCCAATGTTGTGGTAAATTTCCGGTAGGGCACCATTGATCTTTATCATCTAATTTACGGAAATCCCACATATTGTCGGAGCGACGTATTACAACATCTGCCCAAGCATCCATCTTTGCTTTGATACCAGCCGGAGCATTTTCAGGATATTGTTTGAGCATATAGGCCAAACTTGTCATGGTAATAAATTCGCTCATGCGCTGCCCCTTTGTTGTCATCGGATCGTTCCAATCCAACTTTTGCACCATCCATTCCACTTGCTTGTAAGCAGCATCAAAATAGATGGCAGCATCTTTCATATTGTCGCGCTTAGCCACTTCGTACATCATCAGGTTCGGAATAACCGATGCACCCGGAGGCAATGCACCTTTGGTACTTCCAATTCGCGTTTTTAAGGCCAACATATTATGTCCCGGGCTTTCGTTGTAAGCATAATTATGGTCAACGGTATCGAGTTGCCAAATTTTTAGAGCATATTGTTTTACCTCATCGTAGTTTTGCTGTGGCATCCATTGTTTCAGGTAGGGCCAGGCATATAAGAAATAAGCAAGTTGTCCTTTAAAATGTTCGTGCGTAAGCTTCTGTGATACAATTACATCGGCACCCCAATGAATTAACTTCACAATGTCGGGTGCCGACTCATCGTAAGGCAACATTTTACCCCAAAGTGTGGTATCGGTTGGTGCCACGTATTTCACCTGTTTATGCATTCGCAAATAAGCTTCGGGATGTGAAAGATACTGAGGCACAAGCGTATGCAATTCCCAACCAAAATGCGAATCGTCGCGCCAGCTGTAAGTACCCGAGCATTTTTTTGTGTAATTACCCACATAATGCCGGCTATCAATCATAAAATCCATTGCATCCTGATAGGTAACGCGCTCTATCCACCATTGTCCGATACGAAATGGAAATGATTTAAAAGTGTCGGCAACTAGTACATATTCTTTTTCGCTTACTGGTTCGAAAGAAGTGAAATCGCCTATATTTTTTTGAATTACTCCACGAAACAAAGGAACATTTTGACCCTTTTCTACAATCTGAAAAGCTGTTCCGTCGTCTAACAATGGAGCTGTAAACCGTTTTGGCTTACCAATATTAAAACCACTTTGATTGATATAAATTTTTGGCACAAAAGGTTCTTTTTTGCCAACATAACCTACGACTTCAGTTCCTAAAGCAGGAATTCCAAGTCGGTACACCGGCCATGCACACAATTCGCGCACGATATAATTTTTGTGATTTGTTTTTGTAAACGAAATTTTCAAACTATCTGTAATAACATCGACTGTGGCATCGAAAGCTATGGATACGGCATCAAATTTATTTCCTTTAATATTGGCCGATGGAATAGTTTCCCATTTCCCATTTACTGCATATTCGATATTAAACTCTTCGACGGGTTTATTTTTTGGATTTCCAAAATAAATATGAATACCACCTAATGTTGTTTTTTTCGAAAACGGCAGTACAAGCCATGCTTGTTTAGCTTCAGCACTTTCCCATTGCGATTGCTCCGAAATAAGCCCGTCTACCATGGCAGAGGCTTTTGGTACGGTGGGAGAGGGTTCGGAGCTAACTTTTACTTTTTGGTTCAGAGCTAAATTGTCCTGAGCATAAAGTACGTATCCGATTGAAAAGATTGAAATTAGAAAAGCAATTTTTTTCATAAATACGAAGTAATAATATTTGATAATTTTGAATATAACAATGTAAATTAAGTAAGTAGAATTTATTATTGATATGTTTCTTAAATTATTTGTAATATGACCCCCAACCCCCAAAGGGGGCTTCAAGACGCAGTATCTTTAAATTCTCCTATCTTTTATAGAGAATATGTCTTAGCCTCCGTCAGCTGACGGATTGG
>CAMDNO010000014.1 GCA_945902955.1 Porphyromonas cangingivalis | reverse complement strand
CGTGTGGGTGGTAATGCACAAATTAAACCCATGAAAAAAGTGGCTGGAACATTAAAAATGGATCAAGCGCAATTTCGTGAGTTGGAAGCATTTACCAAATTTGGTGGCGACATGGATCCTGTAACTGCAATGACAATTAACAAAGGGCAGAAAAATTCGCGTTTGTTGGTTCAAGCATTAAATAGCCCAATGCCGGTTGAAAAACAAGTCGCCGTTCTGTATTGTGGTACAAAAGGATTGTTGAAAGATGTTGCGTTGGATAAAGTAGATGATTTTCAAACAAGATTTTTGGAAATGTTGGATTTAAAATACAAAGCAGAAGTGCTCGATGTTATTAAATCTGGAACTATAAACGATGCTGTTACCGATATTATTGAAAAAGTTGCAGCAGAAATAGTACAAGGGTTGTAAAGTTATAAAGTTCATAAGGTTTATAAAGTTTATAAAGTTGTAAAGTTATAAGGTTATAAAGTCAATTAGTTCATCAATTAATTATTTTATCTTCACATCAACACATTATCACATCAACATATCATCACATCAATAAATGGCATCGCTCAAAGAAATAAAAACCAGAATACAGTCGGTAAAATCAACGCAGAAGATAACTTCGGCTATGAAAATGGTATCGTCGGCAAAGCTACGCAAAGCGGAGCGGGCGGTAAACGGTTTTTTACCCTATAAAAATGGGATGACTGAAATTCTGCAGAATTACTTAAATAGCGAAATTGAAACACCATCGGTTTATGCTCAAATACGGGACGTTCAGAAAGTGGCTGTTTTGGTTTTTGCGTCTAATTCGTCGCTGTGTGGTAGCTACAATGCTAACTTAGTTAAGCGATTACAGCAGTCGATAGCTACGCATCGCGATGTTCGAAAAGAGGATGTAATTGTTTTTCCCGTTGGGAAAAAGGCGGCACAAGCTTGTCGGAAAGCAGGTTTAAATATATATGCCGAATACGAACATATTGCTGCTAATCCAACTTTCGAAGAAACAAGTGAGTTGGCAAATACCTTGATGGAGCTTTATTTAAAAGGTGATATTGATCGTGTAAAAATGATATATTATCATTATGAGAGTAAAGGGTCACAAAAACTGACAGCAGATACGTTTTTGCCAATTAGCTTGAAGTATTCGCAGTCCAAAGGTTACCAATCCGATTATATTATTGAACCTTCGCATGCAGAAGTTATTGTGGAATTAATACCAATGGTTTTGCGTTTGCGTGTGTTTAGTGCCGCTCTCGAAGCCAGTGCTTCCGAACATGCAGCCCGTACAATAGCTATGCAAATGGCTACAGATAATGCCGGCGATTTACTTCAAGACCTTTCGTTACAATACAATAAATCCCGTCAGCAATCTATCACGAATGAGTTGTTGGATATTATTGGTGCATCGTTTAAATAAAATACTACCTTTTGCGTATAATAGTAAGTCCGTCGCGAAGGGGAAGCATTACTTTTTCGACACGGCTATCGCTGGCAATGTAGGTGTTGAATTTCTGAATTTCAATGGTTTGATAGTCGTTTGAGTCGGCTTTTCTTAATACTTTTCCATCCCACAAAGTGTTATCGGCTAAAATAAATCCACCTTTTCGCAGTTTGGGTAATACGGCTTCGAAATAGGCAATGTATTCCCGCTTATCGGCATCGATAAATACTAAATCGAAGGTCTCATCTAATTTGCTTATTATATCCAACGCATTGCCAATGTGGAGTTTTACTTTTTTGCCATGGGCAACAAGGGCAAAATTTTCAAGAATAAATTCTTCCAATTCGTCGTCGCATTCTATGGTGTGTACAATGCCATTTTCGGGCAATGCCTCCGCCATGCAAAGAGCCGAATAACCAGTGAATGTGCCCAATTCGAGAATTCGTTTGGGTTGAACCATTTTGCAAAACATGGCTAATACGCGCCCTTGCAAATGTCCCGAAAGCATACGTGGGTTTATCACTCGCACATGGGTAGCTCTGTTTATTTTGGCTAAATAATCGGGCTCTTTATCCGTATTTGCAAGTATATATTCGTCAATCGTCATCTGCTAATTACTTGTAAATAAGTGTGCTGAATTGCTCAGGTTGAAAAATTTCTTGAGCAATTATCTGAATTTCTTCGGCTGTAACGGCTTCAATGTTTTTACGTGCGGTTTCTAAATTGTCGATTTTGTCGTAGCGCAAAAAGCTTTTACAAATAC
This sequence comes from Porphyromonas cangingivalis, assembly GCA_945902955.1. Lineage (GTDB taxonomy): Bacteria > Bacteroidota > Bacteroidia > Bacteroidales > Paludibacteraceae > Paludibacter. Next base: position 44,495 of record CAMDNO010000014.1, on the reverse strand, counting down.
TCAGTGCCATATTTTCCTTACTTTCCGAAGCTATAGCTATTTGACCAATTAATTGAAGCTTGTATTTGGTTAGAGCCGATTCGCTAATTCTTTGATCTCTGAGTTTTGCTAATGTGCTATAAACCAATTCTTCACAACGCTTCATATTTACAGGGTCGCAACCAAAATATACCGTCCACATACCATTGTCGGTAAAAGGTTGGAAGCTCGATTCCACATTGTAAACCAATCCATGTTTTTCGCGCAACGATAGGTTTAATAAGCTATTCATGCCCGATCCTCCCAAGATGTTGGTTAGCAAAAACATGCCCATTCTTTGTTTGTGAAAAAGGCTATAAGCAATATTTCCCAACATATAATGCACTTGATGCGTGTTTCTATCAACTATTTTCTTTTGCGGAACATATTCCGTTTGTGCAATTCGAGTTAGCGGAAGAGTTTTGCGTTCAGGTACGGCTAAGTGTTTTTCAGCCCAACGGATAATTTGTTTAAAATCGAATTCACCCGAAACAAAAAGCACCATTTCGTGTGGTAGATACTGGCGATTTACAAAGTCGAGTGCTTTTTCGGTAGTTAGTTCACGAAGCATTTCAGGTTTGCCCAAAATGTTATGACCCAATTGATTATCGCCAAAAAGTATATCTTCGAAATCATCAAAAATCTGTTCGGAGGGGCTATCTTTGTACGATTGTATTTCGTCTAAAATAATAATAACTTCTTTGTCGATTTCTTTTTGAGGAAAAGTAGAATGCAGTGTGATGTCGGCAATAAGCTCAATAGCTCGCTCTGTGTATTCGTTGAGCACTGCTGCGTAAACTACCGTTTCTTCTTTCGTAGTAAAAGCATTAAGCTCCCCACCTACATGTTCCAATCGGTTGATGATATGTCCCGATTTTCGTTTAGTAGTGCCTTTAAAAAGCATGTGCTCTGTAAAATGTGCCATTCCGTGCTCGTGCATGTTTTCGTCGCGCGAACCTGTGTTTATGGCTATGCCGCAATAACTTACAGCACAGTTTTCGGGTTTAAAAACAACGCGTAGGCCATTTGCTAAGGTATGGTTGAAAAAGTAAGGGGTGTTTTCGTCAATAATCATTTATGTTCTATTCCTTTTTAATAGCGTAATTATTTTACTTTCGAAATTGATTCAATTGCTTTTTTTACTGTTTTATCGTCTTTTAAAAAATGAGGGTAAAAGCCAATATCGCCTAATGTGTTTCGAATAATATATGATTTTATCTGATTTGTGATAAGTCGTTGCGAAATAGCAATATCTTTGGAATTGGGCTTTACGCCCTTAACAGCCGCAAAGTTAGTGAACTCTTTTAGCATGGGTTGCGAAGATAAATACTGATCCATTTTTTGCCAAGTTTTAAATGTATTTAAAGTTTTTCGGTTTGTATCAGTGTAGTTAAACGCAAATTGATACACGTAACCATAGTTGAGTACTTTGTTTAAATAGGGCGTATATTCGGTGGTGTCACGGGCTACAAAAATGTCAGGCATAATGCCGCCACCACCATAAACTGTTCTTCCTTTAAGCGTTTTAAATTTAAGTGAGTCAGCGACTTGTATACTATCTTTGTTGTCCAATTCGCCATGCAAATAGCGATTCATAATGTCATTTTCGTAATCGTCGGCTTTGCCTTTAACGTAGGGTTTTTGAATACTTCTGCCCGAAGGTGTGTAGTAGCGGGCAACGGTTAGTCGAAGTGCCGAACCATCCGATAAATCGTGTTGCTGCTGTACTAAACCTTTGCCAAACGAACGGCGGCCAATAATTGTACCTCTATCGTTATCCTGAATAGCACCGGCAAAAATTTCGCTTGCCGAAGCCGAAAACTCGTCGATAATAACAACAATGGGTGCATTGATGCAACTTCCTTTGCCATCGGAACGCGCCTCGAAACGTTTGTAAGCTTTTCCCTCCGAATAAACAATCATTTGCCCTTTTGGTAAAAATTCGTTTACCATGTTAATTGCCTGATCCATAAGACCGCCACTATTTTCACGAAGGTCTACAATGTATTTTTTTGCGCCTTTAGCACGTAAGTCGGCAATGGCATTCAGAAACTCGGAATAGGTGTTTTCGGCAAATTTATTTACTTTTATAAAACCAATTTGCGGTGCAATAATATAGGCTATATCAACCGAATGCACTGGAATTTCGCCCCTCGTAACTGTATATTTCAGCGTTTCTTTTGTTCCATGGCGCTTTACACCTAATTTTACTTTGGTATCGGCTTTGCCACGTAGCTTTTTCATTACCTTTTCGTTGGTAATTTTTTTACCCGTAAAAATTGTATCGTTTACCAATACAATACGATCGCCAGCCATCAAACCTACCTTTTCGGAAGGTCCACCACTAATAACCGATACAATCATAATCGTATCGTTCTGAATGTTAAACTGCACGCCTATACCACTAAAGCTGCCCTCAAGCTGACTATTCACGACTTCCAAATCGGAAGCAGGTACATATACCGAGTGAGGATCTAATTTGGCTACCAAATCTAAAATGGCATCTTCGCTCATGGTGTTAATGTCCGTTGAATCAACGTATTTGGCATCTATAAGCGACAATACTTCATCAATTTTATTCGCGCCCATACCCGATAAAATGCCTCTTAACGAACCCGTATCGCGTATTTTTGCGCGGTTAGCCAACATGTTTCCCAATGCCAATCCTACAATTATCGACACAAAAACAATTACTACTAAAACTATATTTTTTTTATTCATATATTTATTATTTCTAACTTTCTAAGAGAAGGTGTGATTCGTCTCATTATCTCATTGTTTTTAATACTTATCATCACATCTTCACTTTATCACATTATCATATCAATTTAACTTTCCAAGAAAACCACGTCAATTCCAGCCCTTTCGAGCAATTCCACACCATCCATAATGCGGTATTTTTCGCCATAAATAACGCGTTTGATACCAGCCTGAATAATCAACTTGGCACATTCGATGCAGGGCGAAGCGGTAACGTATAAAGTAGCGCCATCGCTGCTATTGTGCGAACGTGCTATTTTTGTAATGGCATTTGCTTCGGCATGTAAAACATACGCTTTGGAAACATTGTTCTCATCTTCACATTTATTTTCAAAACCCGAAGGCGTACCGTTGTACCCATCCGAAATAATCATCTTGTTTTTTACTAATAATGCTCCCACTTGCCGACGTTCGCAATATGAGTTTTCAGCCCATATTCGTGCCATTCGCATGTAGCGAATATCTAATTTCTGTTGTTTCTCGTTCATAAATCAATTCGTTTTGTAAAAAAGTGTAGTTTGAAAATTGGATTTTTTACGTATTTTTGTAGCCAAATTTTTAGCGAATTACAAAAGTACAAAAAAAATGATAATAACCCTATTTAGTACTTATGTGAGTAAAAATACTTTACAAACTTTATAAACTTTTCCGGTAGCTATCGGGACTTTACGAACTTAAAATGAAGATACAAAAAATAGAAGCCGGCACTTTTTACGTTGATGGTGGTGCGGCATTTGGGGTTGTTCCAAAAACTGTGTGGCAAAAACGCTATCCTTGCAACGACGAAAACTACTGCAAAGTAAGTATGCGATGCTTGTTTATTGATACTGGCGACCGCAAAATACTAATAGACACAGGTACAGGCGATAAACAATTAGACTACCTCAAATTTTATGGTTTCGAAGGGGTTATAAATTTCGATATCGAATTAGAAAAATTAGGTTACAAAGCAACGGAAATTACCGATGTCATTTTTACACATTTGCATTTCGACCATTGTGGAGGAGCAACCCGTTACAATGCTGATAAATCGGTGGCTGAATTGGTTTTTCCGAATGCTACCCATTGGGTGTGCGAAACGCAGTGGAATAATTTCCTTAACCCCAACGTGCGTGAGGGAAATTCGTATTTTAAAGAAAATGTAATGCCGATTTTCGAAGCAGGTAAATTGAAATTAGTAAACGAAAACCAATTTGTTTGTCCCGAAATTGAAGTTCGTATTTACAACGGACATACTTTTGGACAATTGGCAGCTTATATTAATTTAGGCCATAAAACATTGATTTATTGTGGCGATGTTATTCCATTAGCAGCCAATGTGCCTTTAGCATGGCTTTCGTCGTACGATATTTTTCCGCTTGCGGCCATGGAAGATAAAAAGAAACTATTGGACGAAGCCGTAGAAAAAGAACAAATCTTGTTTTTTGAACACGATACTTACACCGAATGTTGTACCGTTGCTTCTAACTTCAACAAGCACAAAGTGCTCAAAACCTACACCTTAGCCGAAGTGCTGCAAGATTAATTGTTAATTGTCAATTGTCAATTTTCAATTGTTAAATATCACCAACATTTCTTTAAGTCGAACAGGAAACATCCCGCCTTAGCGGGAGCGACGACCGATTTTTATAGCGTGAGGTTTCAAACTCATGCTATATTCCATTCATCCTCATGCCCTCATTCTCCATTCAATTATAAACAATAGAGAACCTTATTTTAATAAATTTGTTATAAAGTCTACGTGATTGGAATTTATTAAAACCTTTTTTATTAAATTCCTTAACAATTTTACTTTGACAGATTTAAAATAACAATATCAAATTACCTAGACGAAAGTAATTTCAAGTCCCCTTCAGGGGATTTAGGGGCAGTAAACATGCATTTTTTTTACCGCCCCAAGCCCCTAAAGGGGATGTGTAATAGTTTCGTCTCTAAATTAATATTTTTCAATTGCTAATCTGTCAAAGTAGAAACAATCAGTACATTAATTGATTTTTAATAAAAACCGATTCAAAATGATTTTTAAAAGGTTTAATCCATTAGACGACAAAATATTCCGAATTATTGATAACGAGGGCAATGTAATTGAGAAAGATCTGATGCCCGACTTGGACGATGAAACGATTATAAAAGCTTATAAATCCATGCTTCAAGCACGGGTTGCCGACCAAATGGCTGTGTCTTATCAGCGTCAGGGGCGAATGTACACCTACCCACCCATTTTGGGACAAGAAGCATTGCAAATTGCTGCCGGCATGATTATCCGCGAGGACGATTGGTTAGCGCCTGCATTTCGCGAAGCGGGTGTTATGCAATCAAAAGGCGTTTTGCTAAAAGAAATTTTTCTTTACTATATGGGTAACGAGGAGGGTAGCAATTTCAGCAAAGCGCATCATGTATTGCCCATCAGCGTGCCTATTGGGTCGCAATTTTTATATGCTACCGGCATTGGGTATTCAATTAAATACCAGCAGAAAGATGAAGTGGTTTATCCCTTTATTGGCGATGGTGGTACTTCTGAAGGTGATTTCAACGAAGCGTTGAATTTTGCCGGCGTATGGAAAGTGCCTGTGGTTTTTACAATACAAAATAATCAGTATGCCATATCGGTTCCGGTGCGCAAACAAACCAATTCGGTGAATTTGGCTGTGAAAGCTGTAGCTTTTGGGATGCCAAGCATTAAGGTTGACGGGAATGATTTTTTTGCCATGTATGTGGCTTACAAAGAAGCTTCGGAATATGCGCGTGCCGGAAACGGACCTGTATTAATTGAGGCTTACACTTATCGCAAAGGAGCGCATACCACTTCGGACGATCCTTCGAAATACCGAACAAAGGAAGAGGAACAGGAATGGGACAAAACTGATCCGCTTAAACGCATGAGTCTGTATATGAAGCAAAAAGGAATAGCGGTTGAAGCCGATGAGTTATTGATAGCCGACTACAAACTCGAAGTGGATAAGCAATTTACGGAAGCCGAAAACTTCAAATCCTACACGCTCGACGATGTTTTTAAGCATACCTATGTAGACATGCCTGAGGATTTGAAAAGACAACAAGCAGATTATGAACAATTTTTAAGCTGGAAGGAAAAAAGAAAATGAGCATAATGACTATGGTTCAAGCCATTAACAATGCACTTGACATGAAACTTGCCGAAGATAAATCCATCGTCATGTTTGGCGAAGATGTGGGAGTAGAAGGCGGCGTTTTTAGAGTTACCGAAGGGTTGCAGAAAAAATATGGAGTCGAACGGGTTTTCGATTCACCGCTTGCCGAGTCGGCAATCGTTGGAACAGGATTGGGCATGGCCATGTCGGGTTTGCGCCCGGTGGTCGAACTTCAATTCGATGGGTTTACTTATCCTGCTTTCAATCAGATTATTTCCAATGTTTCGCGCATGAATAACCGTACGCGCGGAAAATACAAAGTGCCTATGGTCATTCGGTTTCCTTATGGTGGCGGCATCAATGCCGTAGAGCATCACTCCGAAAGCCCCGAAGCTTTGTATGCCCATATTCCGGGTATAAAAGTGGTTATTCCATCCACCCCTCACGATGCCAAAGGATTAATGATTTCGGCCATTGAGAGCGATGATCCAGTGATTTTTATGGAGCCAAAACGAATTTACAGAGCTATAAAGCAAGAAGTATCTGAAGAGAAATTTAGCATTCCCATAGGAAAAGCCAAAGTGCTTACCGAAGGAACTGATGTAACGCTGATCGCTTTTGGCGCTATGATACGCGAATGTCAAAAAGCCATGGTTATGGCAGCCGAAGCCGGTATATCGGTAGAGTTAATTGATTTGCGCACCATTTATCCTATTGATAAAGAAACGATTAAGCAATCAATTCAGAAAACAGGACGAGTAGTTATTGTGGCTGAGGCGCCTCAATCGTTCAGCGTGGGTTCCGAATTAATTGCCATTGCCAACGAAGAAGCCTTTTTGTACTTAGAGGCACCGCCCAAACGGCTGATGGGCTTTGATACCATAGTGCCTTATGCCAAAGGGGAAGCGTTTTACATGGTTTCGCCCGATCGTATTTTTTATGAAATAGAAAAAACTGTCAAATTTTAAACACATGAAATATATATTTAATTTTCCTGATATTGGCGAAGGACTTGATGAAGGAAAAGTGATAGAGTGGTTTGTCGAAATAGGTCAGACCATTAAAGCAGGTGACCTAATAGCTCAAATGGAAACAGATAAAGTAGTGGCAGATATTCCGGCACCCAAAGGTGGAAAAATACTACAGCTTTTTGGCAAAGTGGGAGACGTAATTCACGTGGGTAAACCGCTTGCCGAAATTGAAATAGAAGGAACAATCGAAAACACCATCGAACCCGAAGAAGAAAAAACGGCTGGCGTGGTTGGCACATTGGAACTAGCTGATAGCAATGCACTTTTGCCTGCAAGTCTCGAAAGTCAACCTTTTTCGTCCGATGAAATACGGCTCACCCGAAAAGCTTTGGCAACGCCACATGCAAGAGCCATTGCCCGTGAATTGGGGGTTGATATTAACCAAATAACAGGACTTGGACCTTCGGGAAGGGTACGCAAAGAAGACATAGAAAATTACAACCGGAAAACGAAGCAATTTTCTAAATCCAAGCGCACTGCCGAAACAGAAACAGAGGATTTGACCTACGAAACCTTGACGCAAATCAGAAAGGTGATTGCAAAAAACATGATTAATTCGAAACTGAATGCTGCTCATGTTACCATTTTCGAGGAGGTAGAAATATCCGATTTGATAGAAATAAAAAACAAATACAAAGAGATTTATGCAGCCCGTGATGCCAAATTGACCTACCTTCCTTTTATAGTAAAAGCCACCGTGCAAGCGCTGAAAAAACATCGTCAGCTCAATTCGGAAATCGACATGGAAAATGAACGTATGATTTATAAAAATCGCTACAATATCGGCATTGCTATTGATACGCCCGAAGGTTTGGTGGTTCCCGTAATACGAGATGCCGACCAACTGAGTATAATGGAGTTAACGCAAAAAATAACAGAATTTTCAGTCAAATCCAGAGAACGAAAACTCACTATCGACGACATGCGCGAAGGCACTTTTACAATTAGCAACTTCGGCTCTATAAGTGGTATTTTTGGCACACCGGTAATCAATTACCCTCAAGCCGGCATATTGGGAATTGGGCGTATTGTGAAAAAACCTGTTGTGAAAAACGATCAATTGGCAATTGGTAATGTGTTGGGACTCTCAATGACTGTCGATCACCGCATTGTAGATGGAGGCGAAACAGCGCGTTTTGTGAAATGTATTATCGATTATCTTTCCGATCCCATTTCGCTGATGATGGACTGAAACGCTATTTATACCAACTGTAAATATAATTTCTATCTGTAATATTCACTCCGCTGAGTAATATCCTTCCACCCCAGGGCGTGTAAGCGTATTCGCTTACCATAGCACCATCGGAGTTGGTTACGCGCTCTATTGAACCAAGTAAATCGGTATGTGTATAATATTGCGTACCATTTTTGACAATTAGCGTTAATCCTGTGGGCGTGTAAATATAGTCAATGTTTGTTATATTTTCATCTTCGTCTATTTCTTTTTCGTAATTGTAAACATTATTTGATTTACAAACATTTACAATACAAACGCCAAATCTGATACATTACCAGACAAACTGCCTACCATTTCTTAATCTAACTTGTATTATCTTTATTGATTTACAATCTATTATATTTGCAACGCCAAATCTGATACATTACCCCACATCTGATACATTACCGGGGTTACCCTATTTATAATAAGCCCACTTAGTGTCTTTATTTATAGAGATTCCTAATCTTCTTAGAAAATTCTCACACGCATCATTTTCATTATCAAAATTTGTTATGTCATGCCTTACTCCTCTCTCAACACAGAATACCACCCAATATTTAACAAAAATCCCTTTCTTAATAATGCAATCACAATCTTCTCTTTTCTTCCCAATTGAATAACCTGATTTGAGATTATTTATCTCTAATATCTTTTTTAAATCTGACATTTTCATAAAATACATATACATTATTTAAACCAACCTTGTTCATATAAAAAATCTGACCTATAAAAATTTCGATACTGTATACCAAAACCTGGCTGATTAAAATGTGGAGCTGTAGTACTTTCCCACAACATCATAGGTCTTGTTGTTTCAAAAGTAGTTATAGGATTATTAATATATTCCTGAGGGAGTGATCTGTTTTCAAAGGGTGTTCTCCGTCCCACCGGATGTAGTAGTTTGCGCACCGTCGTTGGGATTTATAATCCCAACATCCTGTAATATCAGGATTTTTAATCCGAATCATATCCAACACAAAGATAAATATTTATTTTAGAAATATTAGCAGATTGCAAATCCTTATAATATAGAAAGGTAGGATTACAAATCCTACCTGACGACCGCCAACTTTTACTCATTTAAATAAGACATATCCGATTGGACAGGAATGTCCTGTGCTGTCTGTTTCAAAATTTCAAATATTTCTATGCGTGCCACCTAATTCACCTTTTACTGTCCAATCAAGGTTTAATTTTAAGTTTTTTACTGGTTGACTCCCGCCATCAGTCAAAACATAGCCTTGTATAGTTGTAGTATTTTCAGTATACAAAACATCGGTGTCATCAATTTCGTTCCAACAACTGGTCAATGTAAAAATGATAATAAGAAAAAATAAAGTTTTTTCAATTCTAGTTCTCATAAACTTATTTTGATATTAAATCTGTTGGTATTTTTTTGTCTATTTCAAACAAGAAAACCTTACCGTTAACAGACAGACCCCAATTTCAGATGCAATTCAGCTTTAAGTTTTTCAACTATTTTCTGAACGATAGATACCAACAAACCATTCCAGTTGAATATTACATCTTTTCTAAGTAAATAATCAATTAAATGAGATTTGTTAATCATGCGTTCTTTGGAATAAATTGAACTGAAAGCATGATCGGAACAAATTAAAGTTGAAGCTAATATTCTATCTTCCTCCACTTGAACTGTTATTTCGGGTTGTGGTATAATGTAATGATTGAATGTTTTACGGATTGATTCAAACAAACCACAAACATATACGAAATCAAAATTACCATATTTTTCAGGATACTCCATGAACTTAATCATTTCCCTGGCTGAAGCCCCATAAAACACCAAATAATCAAAGTTTTCGGGTGCATACTGTTTTAGGTTTTTCAAAAATGCAAGAACAGTCAACTCATTTTCACTAAACTGATGATATTCATTTTTTGTCGTCATATTTCTTAATTCTAAATGTTTTCTTTTTCTCCTTTGTAAATAAGTCTGCCGTATACTTTTCGTAAAGTTCAAACAAGTAAACCATCCTGTTCGCTTCGTTCGTAAATGCTTGAGGTCTGTAAGCCAAGTCTACCGCTTTATCTAACTCGTTGTGTGCTTTTATCAATGCTGGTGGCATAGTCAATGAGTTGTATAAATCAGAAAGCGAGCTATTTATAAATTCAACTCTTGTATCTAAAACTTTTTGTGCTGCTTCTTCAATAACTTTGATTTGTTTGGCCGTTGGATTTTCAGGCCAAGAAAAATTGTTGTAAACAATGTCTTTTGAATATCTAAAGTCACTTTTTAAACGCCCACAAGTATTTTTTACCCAAGCCATGTGCATCGTAGACATTAATATACCAAAGTGATATAATGTTCCGTTTGGTATTGCCATACAAGTATCGCTAACAATAGAATTTTTATCAAAGAATCCCATTGGAATGTATTTTCTGTTTTCGGAAGAAACCCTTGGAACAACAATAAATGATTCGGGTTGATTTCTGTCACGAAATAATGTAGGAGTTGAAGCAAACTTTTGTGTTGACGGTGCTTTACTTTCTAAGCGGAACTTCTTAACTAATTCGGCTCGTTTCAAAACAGCAGGCATTTTTTTTAATTCATTTGGTTGTGCATCAACAAGCCATAAGCACCATCTGTTTTTTCCATTTAGAAATTCATAAGCTGAGATTAGTGGTTTAATAAACTGCTCTGCTTTAGGTTCTTTCAAAACAAATCCGTCCTTGTCTTCGTCAGATAACAGTAAATGTCCACCGTCCAACGGCATATTTCCAAAACTCATTTTAGGAACTTTGCATATAGGATTTGAACTTTTGGTTATCAATAAATCTTTAGCATCAACCAAATACGGATTGATGTTCTTTACTTTCAATTCGTGCGCTTCACCTTTTATATCTTCATATTCAAAAATCGACTTATTATTTGTATCGTAGTTGGCAAAACCAACTATCACACAATAAACAGCTGCATTGCCTTTGGCTTCGTTGCTCCATTTAAATGTTCGGTGAGCAAAATGAATTTTAATGTTGTATGTGTTTAGCATTTGTCCCCAAAGAATGCTGGTTTGTTCACCCTGCACAATAGAATTAGTTGATACAAATGCAACTTTTGTTTTTGTTCCTTGAATGTATTTTGCGGCTTTAATATACCAGGCTGTAACATAATCCAAAATTCCAGCACCCTGTATGTTGGCAAATTCTTTTACAACTGCATCTCGTTGAGGCTGAGTCATAATTTTAGAACCTATAAAAGGTGGATTACCTAAAATATAATCGAAATCAATCTTTTCTACTTCTTTGGCTGGTGGAAATTCCGCGTTTTTGTTTATTTCTGTACTTTGTTTGGTTATTACGTTTAGTGTTCCATATTTTTCAATAGGTTCACTTACCACTTTAAAGTTTAACTGCTCGGCGTATACCGTCAATGTGTCTGTAAATTTTAGTGTTTTCCAATTGACTTTCAATGCATCTCCATGCACAATTTTGGCCGCTTTTTTTAATGGCAAGCGAGCAAAATACTGTCCAAACTCATTGCTGATTACCATATTCATTTGATGGTCGATAAGCCACATGGCTACTTCAGCTATTCGGGCAGGAAATTCTTCGTATTCAATGCCGTGCATCATATCCACATCAAGCCAAATAATTTCTCTGATGTCAATTACTTGTTGTCCGCCTTTATAAATATTGCGTAGAATCTCTAATTCCAAAAGCCTTAATTCACGGTAAGTTATTACAAGGAAGTTTCCACAACCACAAGCAGGGTCGAGAAATTTAAGCGTACTTAGTTTTTTGTGGAATTCGGGAAGTTTGTTTTTGTTGTCTTTGATACTTTCAAATTCTCTCCAAAGGTCGTCCAGAAAAAGCGGTTTGATAAGTTTTAGAATATTCGTTTCGCTTGTGTAATGCGCACCTAAGTTACGGCGTTCAGTTGGATTCATAACACTTTGAAACATAGAGCCAAAAATTGCTGGTGATATTTTGCTCCAATCAATATAACAGCAATCCAATAGTGCTTGTCGCATTTTCTTGTCAAAACTTGCCGTAGGTAAGTTTTCTTCAAAAAGTTTTCCGTTTACATACGGAAAATCAGCCAATTGTTCGTCAAGGTTTTTGAACCGTTTTTCTGTTGGGGTGTTAAGAACCTGAAAAAGTTCTTGAAGTTTAGAAGCCAGGTCGCTGCCATCTTCATTTGTACGTTGTTCTATGAAGTCTTGAAATTGTTGGGGCTCAAAAATGGTGGTATCTTCGGCAAAAAGCAAAAAAAGGATTCTAACCAAATACACTTCCAGAGGGTGGTCTGTGTAACCGATGTCTTTCAGTCGGTCGTGCAGTTTGCCCATTAATTCGGCAGCTTTTATGTTGGCGGGGTCTTGTTCTTTGTATACATTCTTTTTGTAGCCAATCATATAGCCAAACAATTTGACGTTGTTTATTAAGTCGTTAAGTTTAAATTCAACGGTTTTATTTTCTTCAAGGTCATAAAGTCTAAATTTTTCGAAGTCGCAAATCAGAATACATCTTGGTAGCTCGTGTTGTTTCAGCCCGTATGTGTATTCAACAGCTTGTTCGTATGCTTTATCAAGATTTTTACCCCTACTTTTCATCTCTACCAATATCATACCCTTCCAAAGCATGTCGATATAGCCATCTCTATCATCAAGTTTTTTTACTTTATGTTCAAAAGTAGCAACACGTTTTCTGCTAATACCAAACACGTTAAAAAACTCAATCAAAAATGGTTTTGCGTCTGCTTCTTCGTTTGAAGTGTCAGCCCATTCTTTCGAGAAATGTAATGCTCTATCTTTTATTTCGTTCCAGCTTAATGCCATAGTTTTTTGCTTTTCTGTTCAGTAAAAAGTACATCGCATTTATGCAGATGCTTTGTTTTTGTTATGTTTTTGAAATACAGCTGTTTGAAAATACCACTCTTTTTTAGCTACTAACCATAGCCAATTTGTTAATAAAGGCGAATTAATCCGTCCAATTGGATATTGGAGTTTGCACACCGTCGTTGGGATTTGTAATCCCAACATCCTGTATTATCAGGATTTTTAATCCGAAACATATCCAACACAAAGATAAATATTTATTTTAGAAATATTAGCAGATTGCAAATCCTTATAATATAGAAAGGTAGGATTACAAATCCTACCTGATGACCGCCAACTTTTACTCATTTAAATAAGACATATCCGATTGGACAGGTTGCAAATTTTCTCACAGCACGAAATACTAAATCTGATGCATTACCCTTTTATTTCTTAAACTCTTCAGATTTGTGCGAATAATGCCTTTTATTATCAAATCCAACGTAATCAATTCCTTCGCAATAACTTAAATCTCCATCTAAAACGTTTGTTCTCCATAAGCTAATAAATTTTAGGTTAGGTAACATCTTTAGAAAAGAAAGAGTTTTAATATTTCCAGATTCTGTCAACATCAATTTTTTTAAACTAGTTAAGTCTTTTAATGCTTCGAAATCATTAATAGCCTTGCTCTTTTCAATGCAAATCTGTTCCAGCGACTTAAGATTTGAAACGTCACCTATTCTGTCAAGTTTAGAAGCGCCATATATTTCTAATCTTTTCAGCTTAGTAAACTTTTCTATGCCTTGTAATGAATTTATACGAGGCTTGATTAAATTTAAATGCTCCAATGATAGTAATGCTGGGATCTCTGATAAATTGTTATTTTTCGACTTAAAATTGCTTATTGTAAGACTCCTAAGCTTAATTGCACTCTCTAGTCCTTTCAAGCGGTCTGAAAAATCACAAGCTAAAACTTCAATATCTGAAAATATAGACAGGTCTATAGAATCTTTTTTATTATCAGGAATGCTAAGATATGTGAGATTCTTAAAATAATTAAGACCAGAGTAATCAATACTTTCTTCTAATAATAACCCAGAAATAAAGTCTTTTATTTCAAATAAAGGAAATAAATTACTTGCTAAATATACTCCTGGATATAAGGATAGTGTTCGAATATTTTTTTCAATAGCAAATTTTACACATTCGGTGGCTCTCTCTGAATCAAATAAGAGAGCAATTTTACCATCACTTCCAATTACTGTCTTGAAACCGTCATTTGATATTTCCATGTTTATAATCCTAACAAATTTTTACCTGGTGACCAAATTCTATTATAAAGCATTGAATTAGACTGCCAATGTAATGGTTTGTAACCTGTTTTTAGCATAAGTTGATGTTCAAGCATAAATGCTTCTCGAGATGTTGATGTTGGGTAAAATGTTTTGTTCAATAGTTTGTCACCAAATTGAGCTTCAATACGATTAATGGATGTTGCCATTCTTGTTTCTAAACCTTTACCTACATACATTTTACCACTCTCAAATTCAAGGAAATATGCCCCACTCTCTTTTGCTACTTTTAGTGTAACATCTTTCCCAACAACTTCCGCACCTCCTTTTGCAGCTTGTAAAGCCATTTGAGCAGGAGTAGTAAGATTAATCTAATTGTTGGATTTGTCATTAATCATCAACAGTTAGTTATTACTTTAATCTCATTGTTAAATACAATGCCGTTTACAAGGGCATTTTCAATAGAAATTTTTAATCTCTCAGAAACAAAAAGACCTCCGAGTCGTGAATAAAACAGATCTAATGAATTGTCAAATTTATTTGTTAAAGATAAAACTTTTAATTTTGGAATCCCCTTAAAGGACTTTAATTCATCTATATTAGAAAATGTATGTTCACTTATTGGGATATTACCAAAGCCTCCATAATTAAAAACTGTTTCTTCAAAATTAACAATCTCCCAACTCTGAAATCCAGAATAAAACATTCTGAATTTTTTTAATGTAGTTTGTTTTGTTTCATTAAAGATATTAGCGTTTAATAGTGTAAATGGTTGTATCTTGAAATTTGAGAAAATGTCTTGAATATTTTCATTTATAAGAAAATGGCAATGATTGAGATGTGGGCAGAAACTTATAAAATCAGTTTCTTTTGCACCTTTCAATAATCTGAAATAAAACTCAAACTCAAAACTTGGAATTTTATCAATTTCCAAGTTTTGATTAAAGAACATATTTTTGAATTGAGAAAATGTAACGCTATTATACATTTTCTCAATCAATTCAACCTGATAGATACCATTCTTAACTCCAATAATTTTGGGGTCATGTGATAATTGTATGTTATAAAAGTTCATTAGTATAATTTAAAAAAATTATTTATTGTATTCCCTGATCTATAAGCATCACCTATCATTAGTCTTAGTTGCTGCTGTAAATTTTGCATTGAATTTAAATTGAAATTATCTAATGCCTTCAGGTTTAAAATTTCTCTTTTAATATAACTATTATAGGCTGGATGATTTGCATGAAAAGGAGATGGTAATTTTTTCAAATTCCAAATATCATTTTGTTTCCACCCAATAGATTTAAAATCCAATTTAAAGGTCTTGTATATCTCATTAGGTATGATGTGATGTTTTTGAAAAGCATTAGCCCCTCCTTTACCCGCTTGTAAAACCATTTGAGCAGGAGCGCTACCTACTTTTGTAGAAACAACCGAGAACTCCACACCTGCAACCTGAAAAGCTTCGGTGGCAGTAGCACCGCCAACTTTAGCAAAAGTACCTGTAGCAGCTGTAGCCGTCAAGTAACTACCAGCCAATTTTACTCCTATATGTTTCCCTATTTGTCCTACTCCTGCAACTCCCCAGCCATCGAGAGCTAATCCTCCGGTGTACATTAAAACATCCCCAGCATTTTTAAATTCAGGAACTTTACCACCGGCAATATCGGTTATTAGATTTCCGCCTGAGGTTATTGAACCACCTGCTAATGGATTTGCAACACTAACAGCACCACCTAAAGCCCCACTACCAAAATAACCTAATGCCGACCAAACATTGTCGACCTTTTTCCAGTTACTTATTAAGTTTAAAGTACCTCCAACTAAAGCTGCACCTGCATAAATAAACCAGACTATCTCTCCGCTCGGATCAGTATATTTAAACGGATTATTCCACCCATACGCATAGCGGTTAAAACTCTGCGTAAAGTCTGGTGCTTGCACATAGGGGTCAGGACTTAAAAACCTAGCCAGCACAGGGTCGTAAATACGCCCGTTCATGTTAATGAGACAGAAACCGCTGTTAGTGTCATCGCCAAAAGGACTCAAGTGTTCGTGTCCTGTATAACCTCTATCTGTAATATTTACTCCGCTGAGTAATATCCGTCCGCCCCAGGGTGTGTAAGCGTACTCGCTTACCATAGCGCCAACGGAGTTGGTTATGCGCTCTATTGAACCAAGTAAATCGGTATGTGTATAATATTGCGTACCATTTTTGACAATTAGCGTTAATCCTGTGGGCGTGTAAATATAGTCAATGTTTGTTATATGTTTATCTCCGTCAATTTCTTTTTCGTAAGAGCCGAAATAATACCTTGTTAGTTTTACGTTATTGTTTTCGGTGTAAACGGTTTTAATGCGCTGCTCGTCTAATCCGTAATAAATATCATACACCCTGTTTACAGTGATTTCGTCCACACCCTGCCTTATTCGGCTTACTTTGTTAAATGGCGTGTAGTCGATAAACTGTTTTTGGTTGGTAACGCCCGCTCCCGTATTGTCGATACCGCTCATAGCATGCGGGCGTGGCGTGGCGTAGCGGTATGTACCAACATCCGATTTGGTATTGATATTTCCGTTGGCGTAATAGGTCATGTTGTATTTCAACTCGTTATTCAAATAAGCTTTTGTAAGGCGATCTAACTCATCATATTCAAATCTTTCACTACGTCCGTTTTTCAAATCGTTGCGTGTTTGTAGATTAGCGGTTTTATCAAAGTAAGTATAGGTGTTGTTCTGTATATTAATTGTGGAATTAGGCAAATAGGTTCGGATACTTTCCAGCTCGCCACGGTCGCTGTACGAGCGTGTGGTTATTAGCCCGTTACCCAGCGTGAAGTTGGTAAATTGTCCTTTGCTGTTTTGCTCGTTTCCTTCCCATAGCGTTTTAGTGCCGGTACTTATTCTGTACAGGTCGCCGTATTCGTTGTAATTATTAGTAGTTATAAGTCCGCTTGGCGAAGTGCTGTTTAATGGCCTCCATAGGGCATCGTAGGTGTTGCTAAACACTACGGTTTGCCCATCGTACACATCGGTAATTGTATCTGTCAGCTGTAATGCGTTGTATGTAAACTTTTGCTTGTGAATCTGTGTGTTCTGATTTTTCAGTTCAATGCTTTGGATCTGTCCCTTGCCGTTGCCGGAAGATACATACGTGTGTTTTGTTATGGTTTGCTTCGTTGTGTCTTTTTCGGTAACGGTTTTGGTGTCTACCCTCCCGTAATCATCGTAAACCATTTCGGTTTTATCGCCTTTGGCATTGGTTTGTGTTTTCAACAAGCCACCGGCGTAGTACGTAAACGATATAGTTCCGGCATTGGGGTCTTTGAGCGTTTTCTGATTACCATAATCGTCATACTCTATTTCGGTTTTGCTTCCGTTTGATGTTATGGCAATGGGCTGCCCTGCTGCATTGTACGAGTAACTTATAGTACCTCCGGCATCGGTGCGCCCCACTACCAAACCGTGTTTGTCGTGCACTTCTGTTTTCTTCTGAGCAGCATCGGGCGGAGTAATGGTAGTTGTTGTGGTGGTATATGCATAACCAGTGGTAAGCACTTGCCTGCCATCAAAGGTTTTTTCTTTGGTAACCCTGCCCAATATATCGTTGTATTCGTATTCGGTGTATAGTTCTTTTTCGCCTGCATAATGTGGCATAGTGGCTTTTTCTAATTGCCCTTTGGCATTGTATGCTTTAAACGAAACTAACTTATTACCTTTCCATCCGCTTTGTTCGGTTAGTATTTCCCTCCCGTATTTATCAAAATAGCTTGTAGAGTTATTGATTATTTTCGTATTGGTGGATGTTTGTTTATATACAGCCCCATGCGAATTAGTCCATTCGGTTTTATAGGTAATTACTTCTCCATTAGGTTGTAACTCTTTTTCTAACCTACCGAATGTGTCGTATTTATATTCCGTTACAAAACCATTTATATCGGTTTTGGTCAATACATCGCCCGTAGCATAGTTATAGGTTGTACGCGCAACCTGTTTTAGCGGATTAGTTACCGAAGTACATAGGCGGAAATAAGCATCATATCCGTAAGTGGTGGTTTGTGTTTTTAATCCTTTAGGTGTTACTTTTTTCTCCTTTAAATTGCCAGTTGGATGATATGCATATTCGGTAGTTACTTGTCCATCGGTGTTTGGGTAAATAGTTACTTTACCTACCTGCCCGGCTGCGTTGTATAGCTCGTATTTGGTTTGGCTTACAATGTCGGGACCTGTACGCTGTTGAGTTACCTTTATTGTTTCGGGCAAATAAGCTACTCCTTGTCCGTTGCGCTTAATGTAGGCGGTCTCGGTAATTTTGGTGGCATCGCCCATTTTTTCCACTTGCTTCGTTACATTCCAATAATTGTCAAACGCTGAGATTGTTGTGGTTTGCGAGGTTCCTTTTTTATAGTCTGTTGTAGTAGATGAACTAATGTAAGGCATAAAGCGGTTTATTCCGGCTTTTCCTTTTTCTATTGGGTTTACAACAGTATCGCCATCAATTACAGCATTGGTTTGTGATGAAGAGGAAATCAGATTATTGTTAGTAAGTTCAAAAACCTCCTGTTTTTTCAGGTTTAAACCATAGTATTTTTTATTTATTTCGTAAGTAGTTATGGTTTTTATACCCATTCGGGGTGTTTTGGTGGTTATGGTTTCGAAACCCAGAAACCCTTTTCCTTTGATATGCACTTTCGGAACGCCATATTCGTAATTGGTAATAGTTCCGTTTTTATCTTCGTAACTCGTTACCACCGTAAAGGGTGCATGTATATTCATAACCGCTTCGGGAGATGCCGTATTATTGGGATTTGCCACATTGGTATACACAAATCTATCGCTTTGCCCCAGGCCATTGGTAATGCTTTGTACGCGGTAGCGGGATGATGCATTCGGTATAGTGTAGGCCATATAATAGTCGCCCGAGCCAAAAACCAAATCCTGAACGCCATCGTTGTTGATATCAATTACTTCAGCGTTCATTTTCGATAATCTGGTGTAGGTTCTGTTTGTGCCATCGCCAATAAAACTGCCATTTACGTTTTTGTAGAAATACCAGTTAGATTCTGTAAACTTGTTGTCTTTTTTAAAAGTTTCATCAGCCAACACAATATCAATCGCCCCGTCGCCATTATAGTCGATAGGATAAGCTACACAATGTTCACCATCATATACATTACTCATCCGATGCAAATTGCTCAAATCAATTTTTGTAGGTACAACATTGTAGCCACCATTGTTTTTTAGAATAAACCAACCATTTTTGGGCTTGTTTTCTTTATTGCCTTGTATTAATAAATCTGTCAAACCATCATTATTAAAGTCAAGTGGAATACATTGGGAAAATATGTTTAACCCAGTCTTCTTAAACAAAATTGATCCACCCCAGATTTTTGAAACTATAATTTCTATATTTTTATCACTATAGTAAGTCTTAAAAGGTTCATCGTAAGTTAAATGTATAACATCAATCTTTCCATCTGAATTAAAATCTCCAGTAACACTCCTTAGAACTCCAGTAGAATAGTATTTTATATCTTTGATAAGTAAATTTGATTTGTGAGGGAATCCTTTTTTTGAACCATAAAAAACTTGTAACTTTTGGTATCTATCAGTAAAACTATCTTCATTTCTCACAATGGAGGGTATCATTATTAAATCAAGGAAAGAATCATTATTTTCATCTAATACAACAAAGTCACAATTGAGTCGATTATAAGCTCCTGCATAGTACTCGGGATTTTCTAAGTATGATGACTTACTAATTAATTCTATTTTGTCATTAATTTGGTTATAATTAAATGTTTGTACGTACTTTTGTGTACCATTCAATTTTTCTTCGATAGGAGGTTCACGGTAATCATCTTCAGTTTGACACAATATAATTTCATCTTTTCCATCGAGATTTATATCTGCCATTTTAATAATTGGCCTATTATAACCTCCAACGATAAAATGTCTGTAACGAAATGCAGGGGACAAGAGTGTTTTATTGTTCTTTGCAAGTATTACTCTAAAAAAACCAGATAATAAGGGCTTATCCTTATCATACGGTTCAATGCATAATTCAACTTTATCTCTATAACCATCGCCATCAATATCACCCGAATATAGAATAGCATTGTTTACATTATTCAGGTTATTATCTACCATCTTATCCAATGTAACCAGTTTCACAGCGCTATTTTCAGTTCCCCAATTAATTTTCGATTCTGTCAGTTTTTTATTAGCTGCATTGTAAGTGGCTACCGTATTTAAGCGTAAGTCTCTGTCGCTCTGCAAGTAATTAAATGTGTAGGTTTTTACTTTTTTGTTATCGTTGTATGTTGTAATGTTATTGAGTATTTTATTCTGCTGTAGCCAGAAACCATTAATAGTTGTTTTTTTTATCGGGATATTATATTGGGTTGATGTGTTATAGTAATAATTAAAAACTATTCTGTTTACAATTTGGCGCGATGTTCCTACATACCTGATTTCGTAAATGTATTGTCCATTATCCGTGTAGCTAATTTCAACCGAATTACCAAATATATCTCTTATTCGGTTGACCTTCCAAGATAAAGCATTTTCGAAATATGGTAATTTATCAATAGATGTAACTCTTGAGCCGGGTGTGCTACCAAATTCAATTGTTGTACCATCTTTAGTTGTAAGTTCAAAATAGATAAAATTATGATTATTGGGGTCACCTGATCTAATACCAGAATTTTTCAAAACTTTTACACGCGTATAATTTTCAAACTCAGTGCCATAAACAGCGCCTTCGGCAAAGTTTTCTTTATCTTTCGATAGTAATATCAATCGTTGTCCATCAAGCGTTAAGCAGTCGGTATTGTCAAACGCAATTGTTTTTCCGTTTTCGCCATCGTAATACATGTTTTTGGGCGTTCGGCTAATGGCAGATAGCCCTGCTATATCCCAGCCAAGACCTAATAATCCTGAGCTACCCTGACTGCTATAGCTAATGGATAAATTTGGTTGCAAGCCATTAGTGCCCGGAGGACATTCGATGGGTATCTGGTAAGTAGCTGCTCCAGTGGGGCTGATTGTTGCATTTCCGGGCAAACTACCAACGTGCAAACTCGTATCAATTTGCTCATTACCATATATATTGTTATCAGCGTATGGTATGTTTCCCGATTCGTCGAACTTAAGTGGGGTTGGAGTGCCAACAGTATAGTCCGATGATAATGAAGTTACTCCATTAGTTGAATAATGAATATTTATCCTTTGTATCGACTCCAACGAAGATTCGCCAATCCCTGGGTTTAATCCATTCGAAGCACAAATATCCCAATACCCTGATCTCTTCCCAAAAGTACTTCTATGTCGATACGACATAATATCTACCAATTTATTCGATTTATCATATAACTTTATCTCTTCTCCATCATTCATCAAAACGATTCGATCCTGATAGATAATATTGGTTGAAGATAAGTTGTTTATCGACGGAAATAATTTATTTAAGGTAAAACCCGAGTTTGGATACTGATATGCCACAACAAACAATGAACGGGCTTGAATTGTACTGTTATCAGGAAAAGTAAAAAATGAAGTGTTATCTTTTAATGTCCAACCCGATATGTCAATACTCTGAATTGTAGGATTAAATAATTCAATAAATTCACCATTATGATGAATATTAGCGGTACTAGTCTCTTCTAAAGGCGAGTCGTAAAATATCTCAGAAAAAACAATTGGTTTAATTTGAGTATAGGCAGCTAATGAACTTAAAAATAGCAGTAGTAAACAACAAAAAAAGTGATTGTAGTGCTTAACCATAATTATTCGGTATAAAAAGTTGGTTAGTGGTATGTATATATTTTGGATAGTTATAATGATTATTCTTTAATGATTTTCCAAATATCTTGTTTGTTTTCTATCATTAATTTAATAAAGTATCCCCCTTCTGGTAGTGTCGTCATATCAACCTGAAACGACATAGACTCAAAAATGCCCGATAGAATTCGCTTTCCACTCAAATCAGTAACGATGTACTGACCTTGGTTATCAAGCGTTTTACCTGTTATCTCTATTTTCAAAACTCCTTTTGTCGGATTCGGAAAAATTGTCAACTTTCTTTCACCAAACATAGATTTTTGTGCGGGAACTTTAATAGTGTCACTACTTTGATTTTCTGTGTTTTTTTTCGCATAAGAAGGACTTAATACAACTGTTTTGTATTTAAAAATACAATTGCCTGAGTCATCGTACTCAAAGATAACTGACTGGCTGAATAATTCGGAGGTACTAACAAATAAAATGAATAGTAGTGCTAAGAGATTTTTATGCGGCATAAGACGAATGTTTATTGAAGTTTTTTTGTTATTAAGTTATGATTTTAATATTCCAATTTCTACTAATGTATTCGTAAATTCGGCAGGGAGTGATTTTTTTTGAAGCTTAGATAATGCAATTAAATATTTAATTTTTTCTTGATTGGACAAAGGCTTTTCTTTTTGCTGTTCTACTTGTTTATCAACAAAAGACCATATTTTGTCATCATTTCTAGCGTGCGTTTTACTACAAAGCGCACTTAAAATGGCAATTCCATTAGTAATATTATTACCTATGTAACTCGAAGCATATTTTTCAATAAGTGTGTATGCAACACCGCCTATGCCATCAAAGTGCTGTATGCCAACTAATAGGATGGCTCTTGCAGCTGCTCGTTTTCCGTTTTTTATATCTATTTGAGATAGGGTAATATAATAATTTCCTATGTTTATTGGATGTAAAGTGTTTAAATATGGTTTTACTGCCTCCAACAATTGTATGGTTTCTGTTATGTTAGTGCTTTCCTTGCTATATTTAATTAATGTAGATGCTAAAGATAGTGCATTAATTAAACTATTTTCATTAGAATATAAATAGCGATTGAGCGTGATTAGTCTTTCGTAATACTTATTTTTACGGTAGTATTTTCTTAGTTTACCTAATGTTTCCGTATCATTAATGTTCTCGCTCAATATTAGCATCCCATATCTATCAACTTTTAAAGGGTTATTTTTGGTTATATTGTTTAGTAATTCTTTATTCCATCTCTTTTTGCGTGTTTGTTTTGTTGATGCAACGCGTTGTTCTTTTTCTTTATTCGTATAAAGTTCTCTTCGTTTTTTACTGTTTAATTTACTGATATTTGCATCGATATCCGTCGGATAGATTCCTTTTTTTGAACGTCTGGTATGAATCCAACTGCTTTCAATTGCAGCGGTTTCGGTTTTAATTCTTTCAATTAATTCGTCAGGGAAGTTAATCTTTTTGTATCCTTTATCATTCAATTTTTCATTTCTGTTTGCAACTAAAGTGGGGATGTCTCTTAAATCGAGCATAAAACCTTTGATTTGTTTGATGGCAATTGCCGACAATAGAAGTTCTGCTGAATAAACCATCAAATTGTCAATTCCAATTTTATCTATAAAAAGTTTCTCGGCTTTTCTGTTTCCTGTGCATAACATTTTAAGGCTTAAAGCGAGCCTATGCATGAAAAAAGGATTTTTTTCATGGGTATTCAATCCGATTCTATACAATTCTGCTATCTCAAGCAATCTTTGTTGAGCTCCTAAAACTTTAGCATATCCATCGTAATATACAATACGTAGAGGAAACAATTCGATTAGTTGCAAATAAATACCTTCGGCGGCTTTATAATCTTTTTTGTAAAAATACGCTTTAGCTTGTTTGTAAAGTGCGTCAGTATCTATTGCAGATAGTTGGTTGGTAGTTGATCCTATTTGGTTGTTTGTTGAAAACGATTTTAGTGGGGTAAGTGAAACTAAAAGTGAGCTGGCTCCTAAAAACGAAGCTCTAAGGAAACCTCTGCGATTAAAAGTTTTATCCATAGTTTAAATTAGTTATGTGTTAAAAAAGGGAATTTTGGCCGGACTATCACCAGGCATTTCAACACTCTCGTTAGCGTTTTCATTAAACTACAAATTTCCCGTTGCAAAAATATAAATTATTTTGAAAACTACAATTGCCAGATTGGATTAAATTTTGTTAATTATCAAAGTTACCCACTTCAGTACAAAAGCGTATACAATTGATTAAAATTAAATTTTGTCGCATAGCTATTGCGCTCCGCTGTTTTCTTGGTAGCATTTTTTCCGCCAGATACCGAAAATGAATGCTTTAGATTAGAATCAATGCTCAAGTTAGCTAATTGTAAAATTCAAAATTATTTTTTAAAAAATTATTGATACAATAGAATAGGATATAAAATCTTTTACTACTTTTGTATCTGAAAGTTGCGATTGTGTTCGCAATGTTGCGGAGCAATTAAACCAGCTTTCGCAATTAATTATGATACAGTTAAAGCCTGTACAAAGACCCAACCCGAAAGACGTAACCGCGCCACGTAAGTACTATGTGAGTACTCAAAGTGCAGGAGAAGTAACCCTCGAAACATTATCGGAGGCAATTTCTGAAAAGTGTACACTTACCGAACCCGATGTGTTAGCGGTACTCTCGGCATTAACAAACGAGATGAAAACACATTTGATGAATGGTAAAATTGTTCGCTTTGGCAATTTTGGTTCGTTTCAACTTTCGCTTAACAGCACAGGTGTTGATACGCTGACAGAATCGTCGAAACTTCAGGTAAAGAGCGTAAAAGTACGATTCAGACCCGGAAGTAAAATTCAGGACAGTTTGAAGTTGTTGAAATATAACTTGACAAGCAAAATCTGAAATGAAATGGCTTACCGATAGCCATACCAAAATATCGTTAGGGTGAATGTGAAAACATTAATCTGAAAATAAACACTTCTGTGTGGGCTTACGAGGGCCTCGGTGTAGTGTTTTTCAGTAAAATGTCACAATTTTTTCTTTGTATATGGACGTGTTTTTATTGGAGATTTTTATCAAAGCTAAATCGTGTAACAAGTTATTTGATATATAACGAAGTTTTGAAAAAAAATATTGACCTATAATTGCGCTTTATTCAATGCTGTAACATGTTAATTGTCAATTAATATGTTTAGGAAAAATATCAAACTAAGTTTGCTATTTTCCTAAATAAATTAATGGAATAGCAATCCTCTCAACTTTCATTTTATACCCACCAAAAAAAAGACTTGAAGTTTTCGATAAAAAGACTTGAAGTTTTACCCAAAAAGACTTGACTTTTTTGAAAAAAGACTTGAAGTTTTAAAAAAAAGACTTGAAGTTTTTTTTGAGCATAACATTCACAATTAAAATTACAATTTTGCACGTAATTTTTTTAACCCCTACTCATATTTTTTATGTTCTTTATTCTTAAAAAAAGGGCTTATCAATGCCGTTAAAAGGCTCTATATCTTAATAATCTAAATTCAGGTTAATAGTTATTAATTCGAGATTTTAACACATCAATAATAGCTATTTTTGTTCTGCAAATTTAAAATAATACACATTATTATTGAGTATGGATCAACTAATTGATATTAGAGAACTAAACGAACGGATTGAAAAGCAAAGTGCTTTTGTTGATGCGTTAGTTATGGGAATGGACAAGGTTATTATCGGGCAAAAACACCTTGTGGAATCGTTGCTAATTGGCTTATTATCCGATGGACATATACTGCTCGAAGGTGTTCCCGGGTTGGCTAAGACATTAGCCATTAAAACTTTATCGGATTTGGTAAAGTGCGACTTTAGCCGCATTCAGTTTACGCCCGACCTTCTGCCTGCCGACGTTATAGGTACCATGATTTACAGTCAGAAAAATGAAGAGTTCAAAATTAAAAAAGGACCTATCTTCTCCAATCTTATTCTTGCCGACGAAATAAACCGTGCTCCGGCAAAAGTACAAAGTGCCTTGCTCGAAGCCATGCAGGAACGTCAAGTTACTATTGGCGAAAATACCTACAAATTGGATGAGCCGTTTTTGGTTCTTGCCACTCAAAACCCTATCGAACAAGAAGGTACTTATCCGCTTCCCGAAGCGCAAGTGGACCGTTTTATGTTGAAAGTGGTTATTAAATACCCCAAAAAGGAAGAGGAAAAACTCATTATCCGTCAGAATTTGAAAAAAGAAAAGCCCAAAGTTTTTCCTATTCTTTCGCCCAAAGACATTATTGCTGCCCGCGATATTGTGCGTGAGGTATATATCGACGAAAAAATTGAACGCTATATTGTAGATATTGTTTTTGCAACGCGCTACCCACAGGATTATGGTTTGGATAATTTGACAGATATGATTGCCTTTGGAGCATCGCCTCGTGCGTCTATCAACTTAGCATTGGCTTCGCGTGCGTATGCATTTATCAAACGTCGCGGCTATGTTATTCCCGAAGATATTCGTGCCGTTTGCTACGATGTGTTGCGTCACCGTATTGGGTTGAGCTACGAAGCGGAAGCTAACAACATGACTTCGGACGAGATAATTACCGAAATTTTGAATACGGTTGAAGTACCTTAATCAATTTCCAATTGAATAATTTCCAATTCATAAAATTAAAAAAAATGGAAATTGGACATTGAATTATTGAAAATTGAATTTATGGAAACAAGCGAAATATTAAAAAAAGTACGAAAGATAGAGATTAAGACGCGCGGTTTGTCGAAAAATATCTTTGCAGGCGAATACCATTCGGCGTTCAAGGGCAGAGGTATGACTTTTGCCGAAGTGCGCGAATATCAATATGGCGACGACATACGCTCTATCGACTGGAACGTTACGGCGCGTTTTGGTCATCCTTACATTAAAATTTTTGAGGAAGAACGCGAGCTGACAGTGGTGCTGCTAGTAGATGTGTCCGGCAGTCGGAATTTTGGAACTACTTCGCAAATGAAACGCGATATAATAACAGAAACGGCTGCTACCATTGCTTTTTCGACCATTCAGAATAATGATAAAATTGGTGTTATCTTTTTTTCGGATAAAATTGAAAAATTTATTCCGCCTAAAAAAGGAAAAAAGCACGTGCTGCACATTATTCGCGAAATGATTGATTTTAAACCCGAAAGCAATCTCACTAACATTGGTTTAGCATTGCGTTATTTTACAAATGCGATTAAAAAAAGCTCTACAGCCTTTATTATTTCGGATTTTTTTGATGCTAATTTCGAAAAGGAATTGATAATAGCGAATCGAAAACACGATGTTGTGGCACTACAAGTGTACGATATTCGTGAAACGGAATTGCCTGATGTAGGTTTAATAAAACTCAAAGATGCCGAAACAGGAGAACGCATTTGGGTAGATACTTCGGATAAACGCTTGCGCACTTCGTACAAACATAGCTGGGGCGAAAATCAACTTCTACTTCAAAAATCGTTTACGCGTTCGGGTGTCGATTTTGTGTCGATGAGCACTTCCGACGATTACGTGCGATCGCTCATGAAATTATTTAAAATGAGAGCCTAATTTTTATTTACAATTAACACATTTACAATTTACAATTTAGTGAATTAAGAATGTAAGATTGAAAAACATTGTTTATGAGAAAAATTCTTATTTTTTGCCTTTCAATTCTATTTTTTATAAACTTACATGCTCAAAATCTGACTGTTGAAGCACGTATTGATTCAACCGTTATTTTTATTGGTGGGCAAACAGCACTGACTTTTCAGATAAATCAACTACCAGGCAAAAAAGTAACCACCCCCATTTTTTCGGATACCATTATTGGGGCGCTCGAAATAGTAGAACCCCTGAAAGCGGATACCACAAAAGCGGACAATGGAAATATCTTGGTTAAGCAACGGTATGTTATAACTTCGTTTGACGATTCGCTACTCTACATTCCACCTTATCCGTTTGTGCTCGAAGGCGATACGGTTTGGTCGAAATCATTGTCGCTCAAAGTAGTACAACCTTTTCAGATTGATACAACCAAAAATGAAATTGCAGATATTAAACCGGTTATGGAGCCACCTTTTAACTGGAAGGCCGTTTGGCGCATTGCTTTAATCGTATTGTTGATAGTACTTATTGCTATTTTGATATTTATTTTGGTACGAAAATTAATACAAAAAAAGCCTATTTTCGAAAATGCAACACCCGAGCCCGAATTGCCGCCTCATGTTGTGGCATTGGCACAGCTCGAACGCATTCGGAACGAAAAAGCATGGCAACAAAACCGTACAAAACATTTTCATACGGACATAACAGATACATTGCGCGTATACATCGAAAAAGTGTATAATGTGCCCTGCATGGAAATGACATCCGAAGAAATTATTGCTAATCTGCATCATTTGAAATTTGAAAATAATAAAATTTATACATCATTAATTCAGATTCTGAAGTTAGCGGATTTAGTGAAATTTGCCAAATGGGATGCAACTCCCGACGAACACGAAAAGAGTTTGTCAAATGCCTATTTATTTGTAAACGAAACGATTATAGACGAACAACCCGTTAGTACAGAAACGGAGCGTGCACCGTTGAAGTAGAGACGTGGCATGCCGCGTCTATTAAAATGAAATTTTTATAACAATGACATTTAACAATCCCGAATATCTATTTTTGCTACTGCTTTTACTGCCAGTTATTTATTGGTATTTAAAAGAAATGTATAAATCGGATGCGAGCCTCCAGATTTCGACGCATAGAAATATACAACAAATGCACAAAAGCATAAAAATACGTATGCTTCATGTTCCATTTGTGTTGCGTGTGTTGTCTATATTATTTATTACCATAGCATTAGCACGTCCGCAGGCATCCAACTCTTGGCGTACCGAAAATACCGAAGGGATAGATATAATGATTGCGCTCGACATTTCGGGAACTATGATGGCCGAAGATTTAAAGCCTAATCGTCTCGAAGCTTCGAAAGATGTGGCTACCGAATTTATTCTTTCGCGTCCGAATGATAATATCGGTTTAGTGGTTTTTTCGGGCGAAAGTTTTACGCAATGTCCGCTCACTACCGACCATGCGGTACTTGTAAACCTGTTTAATGGCGTAGAATACGGTATGATTGAAGATGGAACCGCCATTGGACTTGGGTTGGCAAATGCTATTAACCGTATAAAAGATAGTAAAACAAAGTCGAAAGTAATCATTTTATTAACTGATGGCTCCAATAATCGGGGAGATATTGCACCTATTACAGCCGCCGAAATTGCGAAAAGTTTTGGAATAAGAGTGTATGCCATTGGTGTAGGTTCGTACGGAAAGGTAAACATTCCGGTGCAAACTCCAATAGGCATTCAATACCAACAAATGGACTCAGAATTCGACGAAAAATCGCTGCAAGATATTGCTTCGATGACTGGTGGAAACTACTTCAGGGCAACAAATAACTCGAAATTGCGTAGCATTTATCAGGAAATTGATAAGTTGGAGAAAACAAAAATCAATGTAAAAGAATACAGCAAAAAGAATGAAGAGTACTATATATTTGCACTTTTAGCCTTTTTGTTTTTAATAGCAGAGGTCGCTTTGCGCAATACTTTATTACGTAAAATACCGTAAAGATTAATGATTAATTGTTAATCATAAATGGTAAATTGTAAATGAATTAATAGTAAATTATCAACATGTTTCGATTCGCACATCCAGAATATTTATTTTTACTCTTATTAATACCCGTATTAATAGGACTGTTTATCTATTCGCAATATTTACGTCGTAAAAAGATAAAACTTTTTGGCAATCCCGAATTAATGGCCGAATTAATGCCATTCGTTTCGTACATTCGCCCGCAAGTGAAATTTTATATTCAAGTTGCAGCTATTGTGTTGATAATTATAGTATTGGCACAACCTCAATTTGGTACAAAAGTAGAGAAAGAAAAGCGCAAAGGCATTGAAGTAATGTTAGCACTTGATGTGTCGAACTCCATGATGGCGCAGGATGTGCAACCCAGTAGAATTGAAAAATCGAAGCAGGTATTATCGAAATTGGTAGACGATATGACTGAGGATAAAGTTGGATTGGTGGTTTTTGCGGGTGATGCATACACGCAATTGCCTATTACAGTGGATTATGTGTCGGCAAAAATGTTTTTTAGTTCTATTTCGCCTAAATTGGTGCCCCGACAAGGAACGGCCATAGGCTCTGCTATCGATTTATGCTTGAAGTCGTTTGGCGAAAACAAAGAAAAAAGTAGTGCCAGTCGTGCCATTATTGTTATTACCGATGGTGAAAATCATGAAGATGACGCCGTAGGAGCTGCCAAATTAGCCAAAGAGAATGGTATTGTTGTTCATGTTATTGGTATGGGCAAACCCGAAGGTGCTCCCATACCAGTGGATGGAACAATGAGTTTCTGGAAAGATAAAGATGGTAATGTGGTTGTTTCGAAACTCAACGAAGATATGTGTAAAAACATTGCCCTTGCTGGTGGTGGGACGTATGTACGCGCTGATAATACGAATTCGGCTTACCGAATTGTAACAAAAGAATTGGATAAATTGGCTAAGTCGGAAATTAAAACGCAAACTTTTTCGGACTACAACGAACAGTTTCAGTCATTTGCCATTTTAGCATTGATATTATTATTAATAGAAACGTTTATTTTCGACCGCCAAAATAAGAAACTCAGCAAATTGAAAATTTTTAATATTAGAGAAAGGTTTTTAAAGTCTAATGTCTAAAGTCTAAAGTCGAAGAAAGTCAAAGAAAATAGAAGAAAGAAGAATTCATAAATATGAGAATACAAGTAGTTATAGTAATATTAATCAGTGTTTTTTTGCACTTAGCTGCTCAAGAGGAGTCGGGAAACGTGCGCGAAGGTAATAAACTTTACAAGACTGAAAAGTTTGTTGATGCCGAAGTAGCATATCGCAAAGGATTGCAAAAAAATCCTAAGTCGTTCGAAGGCACTTATAATTTGGGGAATGCACTTTTTAAACAAAAAAAATATCCTGAGGCGTTGGAGCAATATAAAAATGCACTATCGTTGCAGCCTACTGCAAAAGACAAAATTGCAGCCGCTTTTCACAACGCTGGAAATGCTTTGCTTTCGGATAATAAAATACAGGAAAGTATAGATGCCTACAAAATGGCTTTAAAAGCTAACCCAAAAGACGATGAAACGCGCTACAATTTGGCTTATGCACAAATGATGCTGAAAAAGCAACAACAAAATAAGGATAAAGACAAGGACAAAGACAAAGAGCAAGAAAAGGAAAAGAAAAAAGAGCAAGATAAAAATCAGCAACAGCAACAAGAGCAGCCACAAATGTCGAAGCAAAATGCCCAGCAAATATTGGATGCGCTAATGCAGGATGAGAAAAAAACAATGGATAATAAGAAAAAGCAACCTGTACGGGCTCGTAAGAGTGCAGAGAGGGATTGGTAACCTCTATCTGTTTCCCCTTTATGGGGTTAGGGGGCGAATTTTAAATTTATAATTAGATGAGAATTAAGATAGTATTATTATATGTGTTATTGCTACTGACCGTTTTGGTTCGGGCAGAAGAGCCTGTGCGCTTTAGTGCTTCGGCACCATCAACGGTTATTCTCGATCAGCCATTTCAGTTGGTTTATACCGTAAATGCCACTGGAAAAGACCTACGGACTTCCGATTTTAATAATTTTGAAGTGTTAGCTGGTCCTTTCGAATCGCGCAGTTCGAGTTACCAAATTGTAAACGGCAAAACCTCATCGTCGGTATCTGTATCGTATACCTATACGCTACAAGCTACCAAAACAGGCACGTTTACCATTCCTTCGGCAAATATTATGGTGGATGGTAAAAAATACAATTCGAACGGTTTGTCGATAAAAGTACTGCCTGCCGACGATAATGTTTCCACCAAATCGGGTAAAGAACAAACTCGCTCGGCGGCGGGGCAGGGTATTTCGAACGAAAATGTGTTTATACGTGCACAGGTTTCAAAAACAAGTGTTTACGAACAGGAACCACTTTTGGTAACTTACAAACTTTACACTTTGTTGGATGTAGTACAATGTGTAAATAAGAAAATGCCTGATTTCAAGGGTTTTATGAAAAATGAAATTGAACTTTCGCAAAACAAACAATTTTCGTACGAAAACTTCAATGGCAAAAATTACGGTACGGTAGTGCTTTATCAGGTATTGCTTTTTCCACAACAAGCAGGCGAATTAAAAATTGATAAAGCGATTTTCGATGCCGTTATCAGAGTTGAAAACCGGCAGCAAGTACGCAGCATTTTCGACGATTTTTTCGATTCGTATTCGAATGTTCAAAAAACCATTTCGGCAAATGGAGCTGTTGTAAATGTAAAACCATTGCCTGCCAACAAACCCGCAAATTTCAATGGAACGGTAGGTAATTTGATAATGACTTCG
Source organism: Porphyromonas cangingivalis (assembly GCA_945902955.1). Taxonomy (GTDB): domain Bacteria; phylum Bacteroidota; class Bacteroidia; order Bacteroidales; family Paludibacteraceae; genus Paludibacter. The sequence goes on along the minus strand of CAMDNO010000014.1, from coordinate 12,070 downwards.
AGCATATCCACCGAAAATGGGAAAGCCAATGAAGCCATTACCCTCAAAGTAATTATTTCGGGTAATGGGAATATGAAATTAATTCAAAATCCGGATATTAAATTTCCTGATGGCTTTGAAGTGTACGACCCAAAGGTAAATAACAATTTCAAAACCAATGTGAACGGTATTTCAGGAACAAAAATTATTGAGTATTTATTTATACCTCGTCATGGTGGCGAATTTCAAATTCCATCTGCCGAAATTTCCTATTTCGACATAAAAGATAGAATGTATAAAACGCTTCGAACGCCAGTTTACAATCTCAATGTGGCAAAAGGAACGGGAGAAAACGCAACCAATGTTGTAACTTCGGGTTATGTGGCCAAAGAAGATTTGAAAAAATTAGGGAATGATATACGCTTCATTGTAACTGATAAGTACGAACTTCAAAAAGAAAAAACGCCATTTTTCGGAACAACTTTATCGTGGTTGGGATATGCTATTCCACTTTTACTAAGCATTATATTGTTTTTGGCTTTTAGAAAAAATGTAGTTGAAAGTTCAAATTTAGATTTTATACGCAATAAAAAAGCCAATAAAGCAGCGCAAAAGCGATTGAAATTAGCCGCCAAACTCCTCAGCGATGGCAAGAAAGATTTGTTTTACGAAGAAGTAATGAAAGCAGTTTGGAATTATTTAAGCGACAAATTAACCATTCCGGTTGCATCGCTTACCAAAGAAAATGTACGTTCGGAACTCGAACTGCGAGGTGTTGATAGTGAATTAATTACTTCATTTATCGATATACTTAATACTTGTGAGTTTGCCCGTTTTGCACCAAATTCAGGTCAGCAGGAGATGGGTAATTTGTACGAAACGTCTATCAATACTATTAGTAAATTAGAAAACAATATGCGAAAAGCATAAAGTAAATCTATAAAAATTTTGAAATGATGAAGTTAAAATTATATATATCAGCTTTTGTATTTTTATTTAGCTTTTCAGCTTTGATAGCTCAAAATGAGGCTATTACTAAAGCAAATGACTTGTATAAGAAGGCCGATTATCAAGGTGCTGCAATGCTATACGAAGATGTTGCAACCCGTTATGGTGTTTCAGCTGAGCTCTACTACAATATTGGTAATGCCTATTATAAAGCGGGCGAAGTAGGTCGTTCAATACTTAATTACGAACGTGCTTTACGTCTTTCGCCTACTTACGACGATGTAAAAGCTAACCTCGAATTGGCGCAAACAAAAGTGGTTGATAACATTGTTCAAGTTCCACCATTTTTCGTTAAACGCTGGGTAAACTCATTAATAAAACTCCTCGGTGTAGACCAATGGTATCTAATTAGCATCATTGTTTTTGTAATAACATTACTTGCTTTTCTCTATTTTGTATTTGGTAATAATTTGATTATAAGACGTTTTTCGTTTTATGGTGCATTTATACTACTCGTTTTGACTTTTATTACATCCGTATTTGGATTAGTGCGTCGGAGTGAATTAACGAATCACAACCAAGCTATTATTATGGTTGGAACTGTAGTTGCAAAAAGCTCTCCCGATAAGAGTGGAACTGATTTATTTCAATTACACGAAGGTACCAAAGTTCAAATTAAGAGCAATTTAGACCAATGGACAGAAATTGTTGTGGGAAATGGCAATATTGGTTGGTTGGAAACGAAAACAATTGAAAAGATTTGAAATACTCATGGAAATTATTACTAAAATTATCGAATTAGATAAGCAATTCCTTTTACTTTTAAATAGCTTTCATAACGGCTATTTCGATAATTTTATGTATACTTCGAGCAAAGTAGCTGTGTGGATTCCTTTTTATTTATCAGTAGTTTATATACTATTTAAAAGTCAAGGTAAAAAAGCAATTTGGATGGTTTTATTCCTAATTGTTGGTGTTGTACTTGCCGACCAAATTTCAGGCTTATTCAAAAATGGCATTCAACGTTTTCGTCCATCACACGACCCTGCAATACAAAACTTCGTACATATTGTAAATAATAGCCGTGCAGGGTTGTATGGGTTTGTGTCGTCGCATGCTACAAATACTGTTGGTTTTGCCATTTTAAGTTCCCTTTTTATTCGTAGGCAAACCTATACTGTTGCCGTATTAAGTTGGGCAGCATTAAATTGCTATTCACGCATTTATCTTGGACTTCACTTTCCATTAGATATTTTGGGCGGAGCTCTTTTGGGTGTTTTTATCGCCCTTTTTCTGTATTTTGCTTACAAAAAATTCTTTCAAAAGGCAGTTAATTCTTTTTCTGAAAATGAAGCAAGAATTCCCACATCCGTACTTCTTCTATTTGTTGTGTCTATTGCAGTCTTTTCGATTTTTGGATAAATATTTTGAGACAAAAAAAAGATTAATTAGAATATATCTAACTAATCTTTTTTTTTTTTTTATAACAGCCTCATAATCATCTTGATAAACAAGTAATAATTACAACCTAACTTCCACTTCATTTTTTTTCAAAAACAATTTTAATTCAGGGATTCCAATTTCTTTGTAATGAAAAATACTGGCAGCCAAAGCAGCGTCGGCTTTTCCTTCTTCGAAAACAGTTATAAAATGTTCCATTGTACCGGCTCCTCCACTGGCTATTACTGGTACATTAACCGCTTCGGATACGGCACGGGTAATGTCGAGTGCAAAGCCATCTTTGGTTCCATCGTTGTTCATCGATGTGAGTAAAATTTCGCCTGCGCCAAGCGCTACTGCTTGTTTTGCCCAATCCACCGTTTTAATATCTGTAGGAATGCGACCGCCATTTAGGAACACAAACCATTCGCCATCAATACATTTCGTATCAATAGCCAACACCACACACTGACTACCAAACTGACTTGCCAAGTCGCTTATTAATTGAGGATTGCGAACAGCCGAAGTATTTACCGAAATTTTATCAGCACCGCAAGCGAGCAGCACCGACACATCTTCGACACTCGAAATGCCTCCTCCAACTGTAAAAGGGATGTTTATATGTTTGGCAATGCGTGTAACGAGTTCTGAGAGCGTTTTTCGTTTTTCGTTAGTTGCTGTTATGTCCAAAAAGACCAATTCGTCGGCTCCTTGTTGTGCATAAAAAGCGCCCAATTCTACAGGATCGCCCACATCGGTTATGTTCAAGAAATTGATTCCTTTTACTGTTTTTCCGTCCTTTATATCTAAGCAGGGAATAATTCGTTTTGCTAACACTATATTCTAATTTGATTTTTTACGCAACACTATTTCTCTCGAATCCAGGTTTGTGATCGTCCAATAATGCCCCTTTTATCCATAGAGCCGCGAACAGTTAATTCTCCTGATTTTGAATCAATTGAAATGTTACAATGGTAAACTTTACCATTGTTTGGGTCGAGAATGGTGCCTCCAGTCAAGCTACCCTCTTTTTCAATCATTCCATTTATAATTACCATTCCTAGTATTGGTTTATTTTTGTTAGCGCCTTCGCATTCTTTGCAAAGCGCATTTGGGTTTTTTAACAACTTTTCAATTTTTCCAAAATACTTACCATTTGTAGATTTAAAAATTAATACAATAGATTTGGTAGTTCCATCCTTATCGTCGATGGTTTTCCATTTTCCTATAATTTTGTCGACCTGCGAAAATGTTGACAGTGTGATTATTAAACCACAAAGTAGCGAAATGATTTTTTTATTCATTTGAATTGAAATTTAGAAATTAGATAACAAAGATAAATAAAATTGCAAAAATTGTGGTGAAAAAGACAGTTTTCAGAGATATTTTAATATTTTTGTAGAAAAATTGAAGTAATGAAGACGATTAACATTGATAGCAAAGAGGAAAACGAGGCAATAATCAAATCGAGTAAGTATTGTGTTGTTAGTACAGTAAATCCCGACGGGATGCCATATTCTGTTCCGATGAACTTTGCGTATAATAATGGGCAGCTAATTTTACATTCGGCACCTACCGGAACTCATTTACAAAATATCGAACATACTAATTCAATATGTATTGTTTTTTGTACCGATGGTAAAGTCGTTTATCAACACAAAGATGTGGCTTGCAGTTACCGAATGCGTGCCCAAAGTGTTGTATGCTTTGGTAAAGTAAGTTTTATAGAAAATATAGATGATAAAATATTATTAATGAACAAGCTAATGGAGCATTATACTCAAAACGATTTCAAATATTCGAAACCCGCCATTCAGAATGTAAAAGTGTGGTTGGTGAAAATTGAAAAAATGACTGGAAAATCGTTTGCCGTACCACACCAAAAAAGCAATCAATAATACTGTAAACTATGGGCTCGACAGGCTCACCCACCATAAACTACAAATGACGTATTTCGACATCCCGTGCAACGGGACATTAAACTGCAAACTTCCAAACTACAAACTTCTCTACTGTCCATTAGCTTTAAAGACCACACCTACAGTTTTTAAAATGATTTTCAAATCCAACCATATCGACCAATTGTCTATATATTCCAAATCCATCTTCATCCAATCAACAAATGAAACTGCATTTCTACCACTAACTTGCCAAATACAAGTAATTCCGGGCTTCATACTTAGCCTGCGAAGTTGGTATTTTTCGTATTGTTTTACTTCTTTCAATAGTGGTGGCCGAGGCCCTACAATCGACATTTCTCCCTTCATTACATTTATAAACTGAGGAAATTCATCGAGCGAGGTTTTACGCAAAAACTTTCCAATTTTAGTAATTCGTGGGTCATTTTGAATCTTGAAAGTTGGTCCATCCGATTCGTTTTTGTGTTCTAAATCCACCAAAAGTTTTTCGGCATTTGGAACCATTGATCGAAATTTGATGCAATAAAACCTACGACCGTTTTGACCAATTCGTATCTGTTCGAAAAATACGGGACCTCCATCTTCTAATTTTATTAGAATCGTGATCAATAACATAATAGGTGCTGTTAAAAATAAGATTATTGTACCTAAAATAATATCGAAAAATTCTTTAATTTTTAAACTAAAGTATTTTTTTGGAGTTGTTTGATGTGTTATAAACGAATAGTCTAAAATAGAGTTATTTTTGTTATCTGTTTCAAAAAATTCATTTTGTAAAATATGCACAGTAATACCTATTTGTTCTGCTTCTACTATTATGCTCTCAATATTAAATTTTTCGTTGGACACAGCCATGCAATAAAAAATATCGTCGACTCCTCTTAAAGTGATTTTTTTGAATATATCCTCTTGATTTTCAACAATTCTTGCTATGTTATATTTTTCGGAGAGTTCCACATCCGGACTTATTATAGCTTTTACGTGATAGCCCCAATCGTTTGATTTTAAATACGAATCTATAAAGGAGCTTGCACTATTATCAGCTATAATTACCACATTACGGGTATTGTGTCCCGAGCGTCGAATGTAGCGCATAATGCTGTAAAACACTAATTTGAATGCAATTAGTACAGCTAAATTTAATATACAAAACCAAAGGATATAGTAAGCTGGATAGCTATAATGTCCGAATAATATTAGTATTCGAAGTTCAACAAATAGCAATATACCCGCAATAGTTAATGTAACGAAATAGCCACGAATCATACTTACAAAGTGACTAATACGGTAAATAACGCCCAAACGAAATTTGAAAAATAAAAAAGACCAGATAATAGCTATTTGTGATAGAAAGAATGCTTTTTCTAATGGGTGGTATACGGGAGATGGATAAAAGTATTCAACAAATAGAAATACATATAATGAGATAACTACTTGTATGAAAATCATCAAATTTGAAAGTTTTTTTTCTCTTTTAGTAATCATAAACAAAAAGAATTAAGAAAACGAAGGTGGAAATTTATTTATAAAAGCCTATTCTTTAATTTTTAAAATAAAACGCAAAGTTAGTCATTAATGTTCAATAATTCAATTCATTTTTGTTAAAAATTAAAATATGTGTAAAATTGATATTATAGTTAAATATATTTATTTTTAATAATTATTTAACTCGAAATTGTCTTTTGTATTTTCGTGTTCAAGAAAAAAGCAGTAATTTTGGTCGACCAATTTTAATGTATGACATTGAAAAAATAATTTTCGATAATAATTTTAGAAAAATAAATATGAAAACAAATTACGAAATCAGGTATGCATCGCATCCCAATGATGCTAAAAGCTATGATACAGCGCGTCTTCGCAAAGAATTTTTAGTTGAAAGCCTATTTGTAGCTAACGAGGTAAATATGGTTTACACCTTATACGACCGCTTGGTGGTGGGTGGAGCTATGCCTGTAAATGAAACGTTGCTATTGGAAGCAATCGACCCCTTGAAATCTGATTTTTTCCTTTCTCGTCGCGAATTTGGCACTTACAATGTAGGTGGCGCAGGAAAAATAATGGTTGATGGCGTTGCTTTCGAATTGGGTTACAAAGAGGCTTTGTATTTGGGGGCAGGTGATAGAACTGTAACTTTCGAAAGTATTGATGCAGCCAATCCCGCCAAGTTTTATTTCAATTCGGCTCCTGCGCACAAAACTTTCGCCGACCGTAAAATTGCAAAAGCCGATGCCATTGTAATGGAGCTTGGTTCGTTGGAAACCGCCAATCACCGTAATATCAACAAAATGTTGGTTTGCCAAGTGCTCGAAACTTGTCAGTTGCAAATGGGAATGACTGAATTGCAAGTAGGAAGTGTTTGGAACACCATGCCGGCACATACCCACAGCCGCCGCATGGAAGCTTATTTTTATTTTGAAGTACCCGAAGGGAATGCTGTTTGCCACTTTATGGGCGAACCTACCGAAACGCGCCATATCTGGATGCAAGGTGACCAAGCTGTTATTTCGCCCGAATGGAGTATTCACTCCGCTGCTGCTACCAGCAATTATACTTTTATTTGGGGTATGGCGGGCGAAAATTTAGATTATAGCGACCAAAATTTCTTTAAAAATACGGAATTAAGATAAGTGGTTAATGACTAAAACTTTACAAACTTTATAACTTTACAAACTTTAAAAACTCAATTAAATGAATCCTTTTGAATTGAATGGAAAAATCGCGCTGATAACGGGCGGATCGTACGGAATTGGTTTTTCGATTGCAAGTGGCTATGCAAAAGCAGGTGCAACGATAGTTTTTAACGACATTAACCAAGAAATGGTTGATAAAGGCTTAGCGGCTTATTCAGCCGATGGCATTAATGCTCATGGTTATGTGTGCGACGTTACCAACGAAGAGCAGGCAAACGCTATGATTGCTCAAATTGAAAATGAAGTGGGCGTTATCGATATTTTGGTAAACAATGCCGGTATAATCAAACGCATCCCGATGCACGAAATGACTGCGGCCGAATTTCGTTTGGTAATAGATATCGACCTCAATGGTCCTTTTATCATGGCGAAAGCAGTTCTACCGGGTATGATGAAAAAGCGTGCCGGAAAAATTATCAATATTTGCTCTATGATGAGTGAATTGGGTCGCGAAACAGTTTCGGCTTATGCTGCTGCCAAAGGTGGACTGAAAATGCTCACGAAAAATATCGCTTCGGAATATGGCGAATACAATATTCAATGTAATGGCTTAGGACCGGGCTACATAGCTACACCACAAACGGCTCCTTTGCGTGAAGAAGGTCATCCTTTCAACTCGTTTATTATTGCCAAAACACCTGCAGCCCGTTGGGGAACCCCCGAAGATTTGATGGGGCCTGCTATTTTTCTGGCGTCCAGTGCATCAGATTTTGTTAATGGACATATTCTGTATGTTGATGGTGGAATTTTGGCTTATATTGGTAAACAACCCAAATAAATATTGACTAAAGTCATAAGTCGAATGTCGAAAGACTTTTGACATTCATTTAATAAATATGAAGAAAATAATGGCAATTGCAGCTTCACTCCTGATTATTTCGGGTATGATAGCTCAAAAACAAATTGTGGTTAAAAATACTGCTGATTTTGATCGCACTGCCGAAATGGTTGAAGTGAAAATTGGAGGTAAGAATAGCGTTTTTTTTAGCAAAAATTTTGTTTTGAAAAATGATAAAGGTCAGGAGGTTGGATATCAATTGGTTTTCGATACTAATAAAATTGTTAGAAGTTTTATTTTTCAGGCTGATGTAAAAGCTAAATCAACTGTTACTTATCAAATAAGCAACGAAACGCCTGCTGCAGTTAAATTCTTGACTCATGCACGTTTTGTTCCCGAGAGAAAAGACGATTTGGCATGGGAAAATGATTTAGCAGCTTACCGTATGTATGGTCCTGCTTTGGCTAACGAAAACCCCAGTAATGGTGTAGATTTATGGCTCAAGCGCACTTCGGATACGGTTGTAAGCAAACGCTTTCGGGATGAACTTGAACGTGGTTTTTCGTATCACATTGATTGGGGTGATGGACTCGATTGCTACGGAGTAGGACACACGCTTGGTTGTGGCGGTGTAGCGCCATACCAAAATGGAAAACTCTTTGTGGGCAACCATTACGATCGTTTCGAAATAATTGAAAATGGACCACTTCGTTCGACTTTTAATTTGTATTACGATAAAGTAAAAGTGGGAGATGCAATTGTTAGTCAGAAAATTACGATTTCTACAATTGCGGGTTCAATTCTCAATAAAGCGGTAGTAAGTTATACCGATAAAGTGCCATTTCAACTGGCGGCCGGAATTATTTTACACGACGGAAAAGGCTTGCAGCATTCAAATTTAAAAGCCGGTGTGATTGCTTATGCCGAAAATGCTGTGTCGAATGCTAAAGTGGCTGTAGGACGAAATTATGTTGGCGTAGTTATTCCTTGCAAAGCAAAAACGATTGCAAATCAAGATAATCACTTGTTGATAACTGCCAATTACAAACCCGAAAGTAATTTTACCTATTATTTTGGTGGCGGTTGGAGCAAATGGAAATTTGCAACCGACAAGGATTGGTTTGAGGCCGTAGAAAAACTGAGCAAACAACTGAAACAACCTTTGAAAGTGCAAATAAAGTAAATAGATTTTGCTTTGATATATTAAGCCCGAAGCATTTATTTAACTGCTTCGGGCTTTTTCATTAAACTTCAAAGCTCATTTTTAGTCTGACTGTGAATTGAATCTATATATATGCAAAATCCATTTAATATTTCGTACTTTCTGACTACTGAACCGGATTTAAAAACGGCTATTCACGATTTACTTAAAAACATCCCTTCAAAAGAAAAATGCCTAAGTCTGGTATTTTTTGGCCAAACTGACATTGATAACTATACATCTGATTGTGAGATGATAGTACAAGTTGTCTCCTCGTATTTCCAAACAATTCCTTTGGTAACATTTATTCCACAACCACTTTGTAACCCTACAACATTTGGTATCGAAATTACGCAATACAGTAAAGCCACCGAAATTAAATTTAAACAGTTGGGGGATACGCGCTATGTAGTTTTTAATTCCGAATGGGGAAAAACGATTTTGATAGAAGGCGTAAAAGCCGATTCGTTGTTACTTGATTATACAACGCAAAGTAATTCGGTATTTGATAAAATCAGTTCTGTTTTTAATCTTGAAAATGTTGGTATACAGCATATTATTCGTCAGTGGAATTATATTGGTAATATTACGGATTTCGAAAATGGAAATCAGCATTATCAATTGTTTAATAACGCCCGCTCCGAATTTTACAAAAACGTTGATTTTCCGAATGGTTATCCGGCAGCAACCGGCATTTCAATGTCGCTTAATACTATAATTGTCAGTGTATTGGCTGTTGTACCAACAACCAATACAGTTATTGCAGCCATCGATAATTCGTTGCAGATTCCGGCTTACAACTACTCCGAATCTGTTTTGGTGGAGGGCAAAACAAATCACATAAAAACAACGCCTAAGTTCGAAAGAGGTAAATTTATTACGAATGGCAAATCCCGAATTTTCTATGTGTCGGGCACTGCGGCTATTCGTGCCGAACAAAGCACCAATCCGAACGATGCCGCATTACAAACGCAGCAAACTATCGGGAATATTAATTTTCTGATTTCCAATGAGAATATTCAGCGATATAACATTGAAAAAAATGTATATTTGTCGCTCAATTCCATACGCGTGTATGTAAAAAGGTGCGAAGATTATGCCTCAATCAAAGCCGAAGTTGAAAAAGCATGGCCAAACGTAGCTGCAATTTACTTGTTGGCGGAGGTTTGTCGCACAGAATTGTTGGTAGAAATTGAAGGAATTGCGACCCCCAACCCCTAAAGGGGAGTAAGAAATAGAGAAGCAAATAAATCTATATGACTAAATTAATCACCGTTATTTTGTTATTTATCTTTAGTTCAGAGCTTTGGAGCGCAGAACCGATTTGTACTGACGAGATATTTCTTCGTCGTGCAACCATTGCCGTTACAGGGCGATTGCCTCAGCCTGAAAAAGTAAAACAATTTCTTTCGTCGTCGCAAACCAATAAACGTCAGATACTTGTAGACGAACTGCTCGATTCGGAAGCTTACGCAAAATATATATCGATGCGTTGGGGCGATATTTTGCGCATTAAATCGGAGTTTCCAAGTAATCTTTGGCCCAATGGTGTACAAGCTTACAATCGTTGGCTATACGCACATATTAGTAATAATACGTCTTACGACCTTTTTGTAAAAGAGTTGCTATTGTCGAAAGGCAGCAATTTTCGCTCACCAGCCGTGAATTTTTACCGCGCTTTTCCGGTGCGAAACGCCGATGTTTTTTATAAAAATATAAATCTTTTGTTTCTAGGTAATCGAAAATGTGATAAAGATGGCAGTTTATTTTTTTTGCAGCTAAAATTTAAAAGCACAAAAGAGTGGAAAGAAGAAATAATCTTTGTTGATTATCAGACAGATGGACTCACTCAGTCGGCAAATTTACCCGATAAAACTTCGGTTTTTTTAGCTCCGGGAGCTGATTGGCGCGATAGTTATGTGAATTGGCTAACTTCAAAAAGCAACAAGCAATTTGCCGCTGTAATGGTTAACCGACTTTACGCGTGGATTATAGGAAAAGGATTGGTAAACGAACCCGACGATTGGGGAAACCATAATCCGCCTTCGAATCCGGAATTATTAAACAAACTTACCAACGAATTTATTGCTTCGGGCTTTGACACAAAAAAAATCATTCGCAATATTTTGAATTCTGCTTATTTTCAGAGTGCTAAAGGATTTGAACCTTGCCGCTTGCAAGCCGAAGTACTTGTTGATGCATTAGCCGATTTAACAGGAATTTCTGACAGTTACCGAAGTCGAGTGCCTGAGCCTTTTACGTTTTACCCGGATGGTACGCGTTCGGTAGATTTGGGTGATGCCACGGTTTCGAGTTCGGCGTTGGAGCTGTTTGGTCGTTCGTCGCGCGATGTTTCGCTCGAGAGTCAGCACATTAGCACGCTCACCGACCGTCAGGTTTTGTACTTGCTCAATTCATCAGAGCTGGAGCAAAAAATACGTAAAAGCCCACGATTGAAACTGATTGTGGAATCTACCAAAACCATTGATGAATTGTGTAATGAATTGTCGTATATGGCATTAGCACGCAAAGCAACCAGCAACGAATTGCAATTATATAAAGTATACTCCGAAAAAAACAAGTTAAACCGACGTGATTTAGCTTCGGATTTATTGTGGATGTTTGTAAATAGTAGTGAGTTTTTATATCAACATTAAAAATGAAGCCCCCCAACCCCCAAAGGGGGAGTAAAGTGAGTATATTTGAGTTATATTAGATAATGAAACTAAATTTTAAATTATATTTGACGATGGTAACTAACATCCCCTTTAGGGGCTTGGGGCAGATATTTTTATTCTTGCTATTAGCTAACATAAGTTTTGCACAGCAAGCAAAATCAGTGATCCTGATATATTTGGATGGTGGACCGGCACAAACCGACACTTTTGATCCGAAACCCGAAGCAGGACGCGATATTTTTGGATTGCTCAAAGGCGTGGCACAAACCAATGTACCCGAAATGGTTCTTGGCGAAAAACTACCACTTTTGGCGCAGCAAGCCGATAAATTTAGTTTGATTCGCAGCATGACGCATGGCGTTTTTGCACACGAAACAGCTCATTATTCCATGATTACAGGTGATTTGTCCAAAGGTGCTGTGGTGTATCCTTCGTTT
>CAMDNO010000013.1 GCA_945902955.1 Porphyromonas cangingivalis | reverse complement strand
GTTCAGGTATCATACTCGGGCGACGATTCGTATGAGTGGTTTGGTGGAAGTGTAAATGCAAAACACTTAATTGCCCTACGTGGTTGGGATGATGATTTTGATACTGACTTTGGTTATCATGGTATGGTACAATTTGGTGTTTCGTTGCGCGACCCACAAATTGCCGATACAAGTACTTCAAACTGCTTTGAGTCTGATAACGATGGTTCAGGTTCTACAAATACACCAATGACATCAGCTATTTTCTCGAACATAAGCTCATTTGTTCCAGCAGGAACATTACATTCAAAATATGGACGTGCAATACATTTCAAGAAAAACACCAGACTTCAGGCATATAACTGTGTATTTGCAGGTTGGCCAACAGGTGTAGTTGTTGAATCGGCTACAACACAAACAGGAGCTACAAATGGCGATTTAAAAATGCGTAATAGCGTTGTTGCCGGAGCTACCGCTAATGTTGCTATAATTGGTACAGGTTGGGATGCAACTGCTGCTGCTAACTGGTTTAATACTGCTGCTTATAGTAATGCTATTATTGCTGCTGTTGCCGACCTAAATGTGGAAGATCCTTTCGTATTGACAGCACCTAAATTTACATTAAAATCGGGTTCTGTATTGGCTACAAACTCATATTGGTATGCCACAGGTATTTTCACTCCAAAATCAACTTCAGCTAATAGCTTGAAAGTATATCCTAATCCTGCAACCTCACAAGTAATTGTTGAATTGCCAGAATTTAGCGGATTTACTACTATTCAGGTTACTGATCTTGCTGGTAGAAACTTAATCAACAAAACAGTAAGTAATGTTGAAAAAGAAATTTTAAATATCTCAGAATTGCGCAAAGGAATGTATATGATAGTTGCTCGTCAGGGTAATACAACATACAACCAAAAACTTACTGTTCGCTAAAAATTCGTTTCTACGAATAGTATTTCGATGTTTTTAAAAAATGATAATCAGACTTGTTCGCGAGAATAGGTCTGATTTTTTTAAATATCATAATGATATTAAAATTTGAATTATAATATGTATTTGAAAGCGTAATTTTAATAATTAAGATATGATTAATAAATGTGATAAAATATCAAAAACTTTTTGTTGTAAAAAATGTTACTATATATGTAGCACATAAAAGCATTTTAATAATGTCATCCAATTTACAATTAAACAATAATATCTATTCCTCGTTTGGGGTAATTAATAAACATATATGAAAACGATAATAGTAATGCGTCATGCTAAAGCGGAAACAGAATCGCCAACCGATAATGATTTTGATAGACGCTTGAATAAGAAAGGAATTTTGGAAGCTAAAATTTTTTCAGATAAAATTTTTCACTTGGATATTATACCTCAAATGATTATTACCAGCCCGGTAATAAGAGCGTTGGCAACAGCCGAAATTGTGGCTGATTATCACGGCTTAAAACAAAAAATGCTTAAGAAAAACTATTTGTATAATCGTCTGTATACCTTTAAGGAAATTGTAAAAGATATTGAAGACTTTGATGCAGAAGCGCATACAGTTTTAATAGTTGGACACAACCCTACCATTTCCTATTTGTTGGAACAGATTGAATCTGATACAAAAGGACTATTGAGTACTTCGAGTGCAGTGGTATTCGATTTTGATGTTGATTCTTGGGCCGAAGTAAATTCAACGGTTAGTAAAAGGCGCTGTTTTATTTACAAAATAGAAGAGAAATAAGACTTATTTCTCTTTACTAATTTGTTCGACAGTAAATTTGAAAATGCTTGAGCAACTTTTGCCTAAAGGATTATTGGTGCTACAACTGCCCGATTTCGACTTGTCGAGATATTTATAAACATCCCCAACCGACTTAGAACCGTTGGCAATTGCTTCTTTTATTTCTCCTCTTGTTATTTTGTAACAATAGCAAATCATAGCGCTGTCGGTTTTATCTTTAAAAAACAGCGACTGTTTTAAATCCGATTTCAACAGCTGTGTGTCGGGTTTTAAATACACAGTATCGCAATTTTCGTTCACGCATACTTGCCACTTCGCTTTTTTCGACGAAACGTTTTTGCTATCTATTGCTTGATTTTTAACAGCCTCTTCCTTCACTTTTAGCGTGGGCTGTCCGCAGTTGGGACAAATTGTAATTCCTTTCATAATAAACTTATAGTGTTGATTTTATTATTTGTAAACAAATACTACTTTGTTTAGTTCAAAAATGCGTTCAATTATAATTTATTCTGTTCTTAATGCTATTGAAATGTAAACATAGTATTATTGACACATACATTACTTTTAGTTTAATTTGTTTGACATGTTTTTGTAAAACGTCAATCTTACTTTTGCACTTGAATCAAAAAAGTAACAGATGTTTCAAAAATTTCTCACCTTTTTCTTGTTATTTATTTCCATTTATTCCAATTCCGAAAATATTTCAGGTGTAGTGCGCGATGCACAAACAGGCGAAATGCTCATTGGAGCTAATGTATTTGTTAAGGGAAATAATAGCATTGGTACTACTACAGGTTTAGATGGTAGTTTTGTTCTTAAAAATATTGACCAAAGTAAAGTTACTCTTGTGTGTAGCTACATTAGCTACAAAACAATTGAGAAAACCTTCACTGTTTCAAAAAATCAAAAAATTTCATTGGATTTAGTTTCGTACGAAAACGAACTAAGCGACGTAGTGGTAATTGCTGCTAACAAAACCTCCGATGCTAGTTTACGGTCAGTAGAAAGACTTTCGTCGAATATCTTAAATATAGTAGGAGCAAGGAGTATCGAAATTTCGCCCGATCTTACTGTAGCAAACGTTTTAGGTCGAATTTCCGGCGTTACATTAGAACGTAATAGCTCTGGCGAAGCTGAATATGCAGTGTTGCGCGGTATGGATAAACGCTATAATATAACGCTTGTAAATGGTGTGAAAATCTCCAGTCCTAACAATAAACAACGCTATGTGCCCTTAAATATCTTTCCCAGCGAATTACTTGACCGTCTTGAAGTGAGCAAAACCCGAAATGCCGAAATGGAAGGCGATGCTACGGGTGGTGCTGTAAATATGGTTATGAAGGATGCCCCCGGTGCTCTCTCGATACGTGCAAATGCTTCTTTGGGCTACAGTACCTTATTTTTCGACAGACCCTTTACCGGATTCGACAAAACAAAAGTTATTCCCCAATCACCTTATGAGCAATATGGAAGTACATACTCGGCTACAATGGCTGATTTTGGAAATGGAGTTTATGCAACTAATAAGTCGCAGCCATTACCAAACATGACTGCTGGTTTTTCGATTGGTAACCGCTTATTTCATAAAAAATTTGGTTTTATAGTAGCCGCAAACTACCAAAATTTCAACAAAGGAACTAATAGTATTTTTTTTAACGACGAAATGTTGCAAACCGAAAGCACATTGCGGCTTACTGAAATTGAAGAACGCGAATATTCCGAAAATCAAATTCAATATGGAATCCATGCAAAATTAGATTATGTGTTTTCGAAGAATCACAAAGTGGAATGGTATAACTTTTTAGTTGCCAACGAAGTAGCACAGGTTAGACAAACTACATCGACAAATTTCAAATTGTTTTATGACCCCGCAAAAGGAGATTTAGATTTGTCGTACCAAACACGTATGCGAACCACTAATCAACAGATTTTTGCAACCACATTGCAGGGCGAACATACTTTTAATAAATTAAAACTCCATTGGACTGCTGTTTATTCGCAAGCAGGGCTACAACGTCCTGATCAGATGTATATTAATTTAGATAATTTGCGACAAAACTATGTTGATAATATTAATCTTGATGGTGATGGATCACTACGCTTATGGGAACATAATACAGATAATAATATATCTGGGATAGTAAAAGCAGAATACAATTTAACATCAAATATTGGTAAATTAAAATTTCAAACGGGAGGCTTGTTTCATTCGAAGCATCGTGATAATTCTTTTGTAAAATATACGCTTAAACCGGTTGATACCAACCAAGCTTTCGACACTTTCGACCAGATTAATTGGACCGTAGGTACTCCAAGAGCAAGTGTAGGTCCGCTTACTTTTAGCGCTACCGAAATGATTGGTGCCGGATTTTTGCAATCGCAATTGAACCGCAAAAATATCGAGGTCATTGCTGGTATTCGTACCGAATATACCAATCAGGGTTACCACATGTATTATCCAAATGCTGGTGAGCCGGCAGATAGAGATATGGCTTATATAGATTTTTTACCCAATGTACAATTAAAATATACACCTACCGATAAGGTAAATTGGAGAGCAAGTTATTATCGGTCGCTCAATCGACCTGGTTTTTACGAAGTAGTACCTTACCAAATTATTGAAGAAGAGTATACCGAATATGGTAATAAAGATTTGAAACGTTCGTTGAATGATAATTTTGATTTGCGTTGGGAGTTTTTCCCAAAACCAGTGGATCAGATTCTGATAGGCGCTTTCTTTAAAAGCCTTGCTGAGCCTATTGAGTATGCCTATTTTTCTGTCAATCAGCGTCAGTCCGGATATGGATTTAAAAATCTTGGGAAAGGTCAAAATCTTGGTTTCGAAGTTGATTATATCAAATATATTCGTGTGTTTGGTTTAAAGGCAAATTATACCTTTACAAATTCTGCTATTACTACTTCGAAAATTTATTACGGAAAAGATGATTTTGGTAATACTAAAACTTTCACAAAAGACCAAACACGACCGTTGGTAGGGCAGGCTTCTCATGTTGGAAATATTTCGCTATTGTTTAAAGACCCAAATCATGGCTGGGATGCACAATTAGCAGCATCTTATACCGGAGATAAAATTGTAATTGTATCGCGCTTTCTCGATTCGGACTATTGGGAAAAAGGTTCGTTACAGTTAGATTTGTCAGCAGAAAAGAGTTTTAAGTCAGGGTTTTCCATTTTTGCTAAAGCCAATAATTTATTAAATACACCTAAGATAGAATTTTTAAAAACTCAAAATTCATACAACGATCAATTTTCCAATCAAATACCGGGGAATGGAGAGACACTTATTCGCAGAGAGTATTATCAGTCATCATTTTTACTGGGAATACGTTATAAATTATAAAATATTTTCAATAAACAAATAACAAAAAAGAAAATCAAAATGAAAAAGCTTAGTTTTATTTTTGCTACCTTGTTACTTTTAGTAGCATTTACGTCGTGCGATCCTAAAGAGGATGAAACAGAAAAAGTGTATCCTGCAGGATCAATTGTTTGGAAAAACGATACCACTATCAAAAATCATGTGATTATTCCTGTTGGAAAATCGCTTTATATTGAGCCAGGTGTTACAGTAACTATGGACGATACCCTTGTTCGTCCTGAAATTGTTGTATTAGGTAATTTATATTGCTATGGAACAGCAGCTAAACCCATCACTTTTACTGTAGCTTCGCAATATCGCACTGAGGCTCAGCGTTTCAATCGTTATTGGGGTGGTATTATTTGTGGTTACGAATCAAAAGAAGTTATGTTAGATTATGTAACTATTGAGTACGGTGGTGCACAAACTACTGAGCAATCTGCTTCGTTCCAAAATCAGTTGTTTAAAACTGAAACTGGTGAAGGCGTACCTGCATTCCATTTCTGTAATGTTGCTGGTCAGTTTGTTATTCAAAATTCAACATTCCACAACAATGCTGAAGATCAAATTTACATAACTGGAGGTAAATCAATTGTAATGAATAATAAATTTATTGCAAACGGATTCGATGGAGGTGAGGCTATAAATTATAAATCGGGTTGTTTGGCCGATATTGCTAACAATTTAATTTATGATGCCAATTCTAATGGTTTTAAATTGTCGAATAATGGTGCCCTTGAACCTCAGGCTCATTTGTTTGTATATAACAATTCAGTGGTTAATAGTGGCTGGAGACGTCCGAAAGTGAAAGGTGGTTCTATTTGGTTAGAAATTAATGTATATGCTGAACTTTATAATAATTTAGTGGCTGATTGTCGTTGGGCTGCCAAGCGCGATGCCAAAGCTCCTGAAGATGTACGTTCGGTAATTACTCCAAATTATTATTTTGCTTCTACACAAACTGGAGTTGATCAATATAAGGCAGACGAAGCGAAAGGGCAGTTAGGTGGAGCAAACGATATAGTAAGCGCAACTCCCGCTGATAAAAATCCATTATTTGCAAACTTTAGCATTCAAACAGATATGGATATTAATGCAGGTACAACTAAAAGTGGTAAAGTAGCTCAAACTTACAATTCGGCATGGGATTTCCGTTTAGGTGCAGGATCACCTGCTCTTACTGGTGGAAAAACTGATTTTACACGCCATTTTGGAACAACCGGTTTAACTATCGAAGGTGTTACTTATAAATCGCCTGCACCTGCTGCTTATTTTGGTGCTTATGGTGCAAAATAAATATTTGTAGAAGAACTTTTTAATACTTTTTTAGGTTTTAATCATACCTAACAGGTTTAAAAAATCTGTTAGGTATTGTTGCAAATTAAAATACAAAACATTATGAAACCAATACATTACATTGCACTTCTGCTGATTTCAATAACTTTTCTTTCGTGCGAATCAAAAAAATCGGACGAAAGTAAACTCGGATTTGCCGACTATAATTTTTTAGTTGCCAACGATTTAGGTCGTAATGGTTTTTACGACCAAAAAACAATTGCTGCTTCCATGGGACAATTTGCTCATAACCATGATATTGAGTTTGTGGCTGCGGCGGGCGATATTCATCATTTTAATGGTGTAGCAAGCGTTAACGACCCACTTTGGATGACAAATTTCGAATTAATATATGCACATCCTACTTTGATGCTCGATTGGTATGCCATTAATGGCAATCACGAATATCGTGGCAATACGCAAGCATGTTTGGATTACAGTAAAGTGAGTCGTCGCTGGATAATGCCTTCGCGTTATTACACTATGGTAAAGGAAATTGACGATAGTACAACCATGCGATTGGTTTTTATCGACACTACACCGCTTATCGAAAAGTATCGAAAAGATAGTTTAACTTATCCCGATGCTTATAAACAAAATGACGAAGCTCAATTACAATTTATTGATAGTGTTTTAGCTTCTTCGAATGAAACATGGAAAATAGTAATTGGTCATCACCCGGTGTATGCATATACCAAAAAAAATGAAAGCGAACGCCTCGACATGCAAAAACGTGTAGATCCGTTACTCCGAAAATACAAAGTCGATTTTTATTTTAATGGTCATATTCACAATTTTCAACATATAAAAATGCCGGACTCTCCGGTCGATTACATTACAAATAGTTCTGCATCACGTTCGCGTGATGTTGAAAAAACAACTGGTACACAATTCTGTAGTGAACTTTCGGGATTTGCAGTTTGCTCGGTTTCGAATGCTAATTTTACATTAAATTTTATGGATAAGAATGGTGAAAGTATTTATACTTATACCAAATCGAAATAGTTTTTTTACCGATATTATTCTAAAATATTTTCATTCAAAATATCAGACTTATGCAAGGGTGTAAGTCTGATTTTTTGTTTTTTCGGCTAAATGAAAAAATGAATGCATGTTTTTCGTAACTTTGCAAAATAAATTTCCAATTTCTAATTTATAAGACGGTTCACGCACCGTCTCTACCAGAATGGCAACACTTTTTTTAATTCCTTGTTCGTTGGGCGAAACCAGTTTCGACCGTATTTTACCTGCTCGTAATACCCAAATTATTAGTGAGTTAAAGTTTTTTATTGTAGAGGATATTCGCTCAGCACGTAGGTTTCTAAAAAAAGCAAATCCGGCAATTGTCATCGACGATTTAACTTTTTATGTTCTCAATCAGCATACCTCAGCGGCCGAAATAAGTACTTTTATTCAGCCTATGAAGCTTGGAAACGATATAGGTGTTATTTCGGAAGCGGGTTGCCCGGCCATTGCCGATCCGGGTGCTGATGTAGTGGCTATAGCGCAAAGTCAGGGTTTTAAAGTAGTGCCATTGGTTGGTCCTTCGTCTATTTTGCTGGCGTTGATGGCTTCGGGCTTCAACGGACAAAGCTTTGCTTTTGTTGGCTATTTACCTGTACAGCCAGCAGATAGAGTAAAAGCCTTGAAAAAATTGGAAAGTAGGATTTATTCCGAAAATCAATCACAATTGTTTATTGAGACACCTTATCGAAATATGAAAATGGTAGAGGAGATTTTAGGCACTTGCCAACCAACTACAAAACTATGTATTGCTGCCGACATTACGCTCGAAACCGAATTTATTGTTACCAAAACAGTGAAAGCCTGGAAAGGAAATGTGCCCGATTTGAGTAAGCGACCTACAATGTTTATTCTTTACAAATAGCCGGCTACCATATACACAGCCATTAATATTAAAAATACAGCAAATACTTTTTTAAATACTTTTGCTGGTAAATTAATGCCAATTTTTGAACCAAAAAATGCACCAATCACCATTCCTACGGCTATAAGTGCTGCGGCGGTTAAATTCAAATAACCATTTTCGGCATAAATGAGCACACTTGGCAGCCCAACCGGCAATTGTAAGGCTGCTAAGGAAGTTGCCACAGCCATTTTGCCATTGTAATGAAAAAGACTTATTAGTATTGGAACAATAACAATTCCACCTCCTTTGCCAAACATTCCGGCAAAAACTCCGGCTCCTATTCCAACTAATATAAATGCCCAAAAAGGTTTGGGAGAAGATGAACCTTTACTGCCCCTAACCTCACTCAGTGTACGGGCAGGCTCTGAAGGGGAATATGAATTTGAATTCTTTGTTTTTGAAAAATATTTGCTTTGCAGTTCTCCTATTTTAGCAAATACATCAAAATAGCTGAGGGCTATATAAAGCAAAAAAACCGAATATAATTTTGCTAATACACTTTCGCTAATATTTACAGCAAGTTCGCCACCAACGAATGAACCTGCAAAAAGCCCTAAAGCAATCCACAGCGACTCTTTTATATTTACTAAACCTGCTTTGTAATAAGCAATTACACCAAACACGCCTACCGGAAGCAACATGGCAGATAGCGATGTAGCATTGGCGTTGAGAATATCCATACCAAAAAGTGCAATAAGCGCCGGAACCATAACAATGCCGCCACCAATACCAAATAAACCGGATAATATGCCTGCGGCAATTCCCAATAATAAAAATAAAATTTGTTCCATAATGGATAGTTTTTTAAAGCGGCAAAGGTACACATTTTTTCTTTTTCGCATGGGGTTAAAACCACCACGCTCATTTCAAATCGTTCGTCGCTATGCGACTTGATGAAATACCGACGCTAGTTTGCATTTTATATCCCTCGCTGCGCTCCTGCATGCGTAACATGATTGTTGCAGTGCCAACGGTTCGGAAAGCCCTAAACCACTTCCACTTTCAACTCTAATCCCAGTTTCTGAGTATTGTCATTCAGAGCGAAGCGTGGAATCTCTAATTGCCTTTTTTTTTTATCGGTGGACGAATGGGTGAGAATAAGAAAACCGCCCGGAAGTTCGTGTTGGTTATAAAAATCATCTCGGGTTTTGCTGATAAAATCTAATCCAACATGCTTTAAGCCTAAGGATGCTACTTTCTGAATACCCACCGTCTCAACAATTATATTAAGGTCATTATTCATTATCAATTGGAAGACTAAAAAACTATTTCTTTTTTCGTTCCCTAAATGCAGCTTCAATCCGCTTATTTTCTTCTATCATATTAGTCAATTCGGGCTCAATTAAAGGGATTAAGTCCAGAGCCAATTCAAACATATTGGTAGAAAAAAGCGCAGGTATTCCATTTTTATCTTCCTTATAGTTTGCTTTAGCATTCTCAATATTTTGATAGATATTCAGGATTGCTCTTGTAGTTTTTACACCACCCCGAATTGCAGAGGGTAACCAGCCTTTAAACTTACTGCTTATTTTGAGATAATCAGTTGGGATTTTAAAGCTTGGCAATGTGTCACAATAGGCATAATATAGCCATACTTCAAAACATGAATTGCTAATTATCAGTCTAAATCCTTCTTCTGTACACTTTGGCTTAATTTGAAGCAATTCAGTCATGAAATCATCAACATCTGAAATCAAGTATATTTTATCCGGTTCTTCATCTGTATTTTTACTGCTGTTATATCTGGCTTTTTTGTATTCGGCTAGTTCAAACATACCATCTGGCGCTAATTTTTGCGGGTCAGCAATAAACTCCAGCTTTATCCGCTTAAACTTGTCATGAAAAGAAATGATTTTAAAGTAATCCTTTTCTCTTGCCTCACCTCCCGAAATAAGAATAAAAAATGCCTTTGGCATTACATCCAAATCTTGTTTTTGATAGTCCTCAGTCTGTATTTGAATTGGCGGTACAGCATAAGCCTCTGCTTCAACAGGTTTTATTACCTGTGGAGGCAGAAGCTCTTTTTCAGGATTAGCTTTGCTATATGTGCGTAAATTGTCTGCCATCAAGAATGTAATTCGCCTATTTGAGGTATGGCGCCAAATCGCCCATCTAAATATCCGTTTTCAAGATTGATGGTATTATGTATTTTGAAATTATTAATAGAATACATTTTTGAATTACCATTTTCTTTTTCCGTCAACCAAATTTCATCGGGGCGAAGCAACTCTTGCTGATTAATCAACCGTGTTGTATGCGTTGTATAAATCAACTGTCCCTTTGATGCTTTAGCCCCATAAAACTGAAGTAGCGAAAACATCAGATTCGGATGAATGCTGTTATCAATTTCATCCACGAAAACAACTTTTTGTTTATTTATTGCTTCATATATAGCTGGTATTAATGTCAATAAACGAACTGTGCCATCCGATTGTGCATCAATCTTCATTTCTTTTTTATAGCCGGACTGACCAAGTTGTTCAAACAAAAACTCCTGTACAGTTTTTACTCCTTTTTTAAGTGAAACCGAAAAAACATTACGGTTATTCTCTATTCTGGTTATACCTGTATTGGGTTTTAGCGGGTCTGTTTCCATCATTTGATGCAATTCATTTGCATTCTTTTGATTTGTAACCCACTTATCAAAAGGAGTTTCGGCAATTTTAACAGCATTTATTCCTACTCCAATGTTGTCAAAAATCTCATTAGTTAAGTGAAGTAAAGCTGTTTGCTTCGACATTAATTCAATCATAGCCGGAATTGTACTATTAATAGTCACAATTTCAAGCTTGCCGGCAAACCATTCAAAAGCTAATTTTACATCCTCGTTGGTAAGTACCGGAAACTTTTGATTTAACGGTAATAGTGATGATTGAGGATTCATTGATAGTAATTGTTTTGCCGAACTTTCATTACCTACATAAGCCGATGCTATTTCTGCACCATTCCGTTTAAATAATATTTTGTCGGGTGTCTTGCCTAATCCGGAATGACTTAATGTTTCCTGAATATTTCTTTTGTCAATTTCCAGTGTATAAACAAAGTATTTTTCCTTGATAAAAAACTCAATTTCAAAACTAATTTTTGATTGTTTTGTCGAAGTTAGTTGAAAGATGTAATCATCCAAATCCACATTCTTTAGAAAATCTTCGTTGGTAATAAATGATTTTATGAAACTAATGGCTTTTATAAAATTCGATTTTCCCGAGCCGTTAGCACCATAAATAGCAGCTTGTTTAAGCAGCGGAACTGTCATATATCCGTAAATGTGATTTGGGAATGAAGCCCGTTTAGGGTTGGGAAACATGTCGAATACCGTTCCTTCAAAAAACGACAAGAAATTCTTTATTTTTAGTCGCAGTAACATGATTGTTTTGTTTTTAAGATTGTGCGACAAAGATAGAACTATTTTTTATTATCCGTGATATTTTCACGGGCAATGAGCTGATTATTTAAATATTATTACATTTGTGGCAATATTTACCTAATAATTTAGACAGCCCGTGAAAATTTCACATGGTGCTATTCTTTCTTACACCACTTCCACTTTCAACTCCAAACCTAGTTTCTGTGAGATTTCCTCTAACTGACGCTTCTTTTTATCGGTGACGAATGGGTGAGAATTAAATAACCGCTCGGAAGTTCGTGTTGATTGTAGAAATCATCAATAGTTTTGGAGAAATAGTGTCAATTGCCTCCAGCTTTAGCTGGAGGATGCTTGAGAATATGTCTTTGTTGGCTTTAGTCAAATTCTATCTTTATAATTATTTTTGCTAAAGCCCTGATGCTCTATTTATTCTTTAAGAATGGGCTCCCGCCTATTGCGGGATAAATGGCTCCCAATCCAATCCAATCCAATTCATGCCTTTTCTTTATCCCATCTGGAGAACATATTATATCCCTCACTCCCGTTGCACGGGATGTTCCATGCGTATCGGGTAATGCAACAAATGTTGGCGACGGTTATTGACCACAAAATGAACATTGTCTTTTCGAGATTGCGCCCCAAAAATTTTGTGGTAAAATGTGGTAATGACAAAGAATGTATATTGCTGATAATCAAAAATTAACTAATTTATGTCATTGGTACCAACGGGAGAAATATAACTTACATCTGTTGATGCTTCAAACGCCGGAGGTGTTAAATGTGCTTAACCCCCAATGAAAATTGGGGGATGAAACAAACCACATACTATACGACCCCGAAAGGGGGTCGAACAAGATCAGCAAATGGTATTTTTAATTTTACGCTAAAAACTGTTTTTTCATTTCTCTATCAAACTCCATTTGATTTTGATTGGTGTAAAATGGCAGTCCCCAAATTTGATAATCGCCAATGTGAGTTGAAAAGTTGATGATAGATTCTTCTTTTAATCGGAGCATAAAATTTTCTTTCCATTTGTCGTTTGCTACCAAATGACCCCCTTTTGGTTCTATAAAAATTTGGATGTTGTCGTATCTGTTTTCTTCTTTTTTCAGTTGCATAAATAGCAGAAAATCAGGCTCAAATGCATCGCCATTATCAAAATTGTAAATTTTTATTTCACGCTCGTTTCGTACAAGGTAAATTTCGTCGTATTTGGTTTTGAGTTTGGGGTAAAGCGATTCAATGTACTTTACTAAATGCTTTTCCTCCGAAGTGCCGTAACAATCGTCGAAAGCATACCAATGTTGTTTGCTAAGGTCGGTGGTTAGAAATAAGTTAGCCGATTCTTTCATCGATTTGCCAAATTCTTTATCGTCCGAACCATCCAACGAAACTTTTATTTCTTTGTCCTTTATTTTGTCGCGCAAACTCTTGGCAGTAAAACGCTTAGTGCCACGAATGCCAACGCCCGATTTGCTTAACATGGGCTCAATCTGGCGTAAAACTTCGGTGGCAATTCCTAATTTATTGCTTTGCGACAAGTTGCGCAATACTTCCTCGCGCCCCGAAACTGTGATAGATAGTTTAGCTAAATAACTTTCCGATTCGATAAAATACTTGATGGATGGTAACGAAGGAAATGATTCCTTCAGCGCCGAAAACTTGTAGCTTTCTAACCGATTTATGGCAGCACGGAGAATGTGATTTCCCAATTCTGACATTTGAATATTAATGGTTTTCAGCGTATCTGTGTCAATGGCATTGCTTTGTTTCTCAAATACCAAACTCGATTTCATTTCGCCACTTTTTATGCGGACTTTGAACGGATTTTTCAGAATGTTTTCGCCAAACGAATTTACATTTTCGTTTACCAAATAAGCTTCTTGGTCGTTTACAAAATAATATCCATCGTTGAAAAGTTTCGATTTTCTGAAACTCTCTTTCAGTTTTAGTTTTATGATTTTCGATTTTTCGGCTACAATACCGGTACTTATCATGGCTGTTTGCAATTCCGAAATGTAGCGCGGATTACTGGCACTGTGATAATGCAGTTTCTCTACCGCTCGTAATCGGTTGGTAATATCGTCGTCGTACTTGCGCTGCCCCGTTGGTTTATCGCCTTCGGGCGATGAAAAAGGCATGTATCGCGCACCTCGACCTATCAATTGCGCTTCTTGCATGGTGGTTTTTCCGGGCTTTCCATCTTTGGCATCGCGGGTTTCGTACAAGCGTACAATGTCGTACAAATTCAGCACATCCCAACCTTCGTTGAGCATATCCACTGCAAAAACAGCCCTAAACTCATTGTCTTTGGCTTCGAGCGAGTTCAGTTTCAATTGCTTTTCGGCTGTAATTGTATTGCCATCAACCAGCAAAAGATTTTCTACTTTAAAATCTTCTTTTAGTTCCAACAACAAATTATCGGAATCCACTTTGTGTTCGTCGAAAAAGCGGAATGCTTCGCTAATATCGCCGGTGGCATTGTGCCTGATTTTATCTAAATCGCTTGCCGAAATCTTTTTAACCGTTTCGACAAACAAATCGAAAAACTCCTTGTTTTCTTTGATTGTTTTGGATTTGAGCATCATTACCGGCTTAATATCCTGACCAATAGCGGCAAATAACTTGCGCTTGTATTGACTCAGAACCACGGTTTGAATGGCGCGGTCGATAGGCGAGAGGTCGCTTTGCACCACTTCAATATCTTTGGAATAACCATCTTCGCGAAACTTTTTGAGCGGATAATCAAAAATCACTTTGTTGCTGTATTTTTCGGCAATATTCCCATCCGTTAAATCGGCAGTTGCTGTAAACTCCAACAATACATTGGGCTGAGAAGTTTCATTGTCGGCATTGAAAATGCGCATCACGGTAGTTTCCCAATCGTCGGAACTTTCATCGCCAAAGTCGAAACTTGCCTGCGTATCTTTTCCTTTTTTGGTGGCGGTGTTTATGTGGTGCGCTTCGTCCGAAATCAACACTATTTTGTGTTGCGCAAAATCATCATAAGTCAGACTGTTTTCTTTGGGTGTGTTGAGTGAAGTATGCAAACCTTGCGTACTTGTAAGGCACAAATTTATACAACCATCGTCCACGCCCTGAAAATTATCTACCATTTTTATCTCAATGCGTTTGTCGCCCATTGCAATTGCGGGCGCAAAGAGGTATTTTGGCGAAGCCTGATTCAGAAAATTCTCTTTTGTTTTTTCGATAATGTTGGTACTCGGCACAAAAAACAAGAAATTGCGATAGCCTTTTTCGAATAAATAAAGCATCACACCCGCCATTATCAGCGTTTTACCACTACCCGTAGCCATGTGAAACAACAATTGTGGTCGGCGGTCTTTTCCCACAAAAGCATTTTCCCAATAGGTAATAAAGTATTTGTAACACTCCTCTTGGTAGGGGCGTAACTTCATAGCCGGATTGAGCGATTGGGTAAAATACGTTGGCAATGGCGTATTTTCGATGGTTCGTTTGCCAAACTCCTCCTTCAAAACATCCTGCAAATTTTTGTGCGCCACTTGCGGCACCTCGGTATTACGCTTTGCCATAGAACTGTGCATTTAATCGTTTATCATCTTGCGAAATGCCAAATTCCTGATTGTCGATTTCCGACAAGGGCACATACAAAAGGTTTTTATCCAATGCTTCGAGCAGGAATTTCTGTGTATCTTCGACCGACAAAGCTGCAAAATCTTCGGCATTTTCGTCAATCTGGTGTGGGTTAATTTTCCAACTCAAAAAACCGGTTTCTTGCAGTTGTTGCCAGATTTCGGTTAGTTCATCTTTGTTGCTGCTGTTCAGTATTTTATCAGCAAATTCCTGATTAGCTTGCGCTAACTCGCAATAAACAAACGAACCGCCTCCTTGCCAATTTACGGCTTTGGAAATACCGCCTTGGTCGTAATTGCTTGTTTGATAGGTTACGGTTGGTTCTGCTACAAAATCCAATCTGCCTTGCTGCTCCGTCTTTTCTATTACTTCCGTTTTGGTGCCAATTACTTTCTTTAATCGCTCCACAGCCACTGTTTCGATATAATCCATTTGCTCAATACCAATATATCGGCGACCCATTTTGTGGGCTACGGCTGCGGTGGTGCCGCTGCCGAGGTGGTAATCGAGAATAAGGTCGTTTTCGTTTGAAAAAATACTTATTAAAAATTTAATGTAATCTTCTGGTTTTTTACCATTCCTAAATTCTACACCACCTTCAGAAGATACATTATTATATTCTTTTTCAAAATTGTAAAAGTTTGGATAAGGTTTTTCTGTAACATCTGAACTTTGTGGTTTTCCTTGATAATAACCCCCATTAATGTTGCCTTTAGGTGGTGTATAAAAGTATCTAAATCCAAAACAATCATCACCCATATTTTCAATTTTGAATATGGTTTCTGATGGGTAATTATTTGCAATTTGTTCAATATATTTCACATAAATCCTACCGCTACTATTTTTTTCCCTAATTGAACCTCTTATACTAATCTTTTTGGAAAGAAAAGCATTAGGAGGCTCAATAGAAATACTGTATTTATCAGGTGTAAAAACCTCAACTTTCTTATCTCCAAAATATTTAATTTCAGGTTCTCCCAACTCACTAACCTTATATACATACTCATCATCTGTTTTGTTTTCAATACGTTTAGGCATTTTACCATCTGGATTGTTACTGTATAATAAGGTATACTCGAGAATATCATTAAACTCTTTATCGCCTGTTAAAATTCTATCAGGGTGTCTTACTTGAATATTGAATGTGCATAGAGATTTTGGATATAATTCATCCATTATAAGTTTTAAATATCCAAATTCATGAAAACTACAATGAACGCAAATAATTCCATTTATTGAAAGTAATTTTTTTGAAATTGTTAATCTGTTTTTCATAAAAGTATACCAACTTGCATGATTAAAATTGTCGTTATACTGAAATCCATCACTTCCCGTATTATATGGCGGGTCAATATAAATCAGCTTCACCTGTCCGGCATAGTTTTTCTTTAAACTATGCAAAGCCAAGAGGTTATTTCCCTTGATAATCAGGTTGTCGGCTTTGGAAATGCTTTCCAATTTGTGCTCTCCTTCGGCATCGTACTTTTTGAATTTGGTCAATACTTTGGGTTCGGTGAGGCGGTTTATTTCGTCGGGTGCTAGTATTTCGTTCCAAAATACTTCATTGCGTTTAGCATCTTCTTTGGTTTGTCCACCTTCGAGCACACAGTCTTTGTAAGGCCACGAGAGCACCACTTCGCGGCTTTCGGACAGAAAATCGCCCTCGTCGGTTGTCAGTCCAATTTTGTTTTTGAAACTGGTGTACGAGTCGGGCAAAAAGCGTTTGTTCATTACAAACTTTTGGAAACGCACTTTGTCGAACACAAACAGCCCATCCACATCGGTAAAGAAATTGTTTTTTAGCTTTTCGTTGCTCAAAATGAGTTTCAACAAATCGGGGCGAAGCTGCAATGCCGCTTCTACTACGCTGTTTTTGAGCAATACACCATCTTCGGTGCAATATTGACTGTGTGGGCGGAGAAGATTTTCCAGCTCCTGAAAAAGGGTGAGGTTGGACATGTTTGTTGTTTGTTAAAAGCCCCCTAAATCCCCCACGGGGGGACTTGAAGACCTGATATTTATAATCTTTTAATATTTTTGGCTAAAGCCATTTTGTATTATTCTTTCTTATGAATGGGCTAAAGCCCAATTCAATTCATGTCAAGTTTCTATTCATCAAGACCTAACAGGTTTCAAAAACCTGTTAGGTTTGAGCTTATCAATTGCCTCCTGCTTTTGAATTGCCTCCTGCTTTAGCTGGAGGATAAAAATATTTATTCATTGTATTGGCTTTAGCCAAATTCTTCTTTTATTCATTTGGCTAAAGCCCATATTCTATCTAATTCATTTAGAATGGCCTAAAGGCCAATCCAATTCAACTTTTCTCATCTTACTCCCTGCCATTTATCCCGATGTGTCGGGAGGGGTTGGGGGCAGTGTTCATATCACTTTCCACCCTATCACAAACTCATCCACCACTTCCAGTTGCTGGTCGGCAAGCACATAGAGCGATTGTATGAGTTTGTTTTTGTCGCGTTTCAGTTCTTCGCGTTTGCGGTCGTAGTCGCGCCAAGCATTGTCGCGTTTTTCCACAATGGCATCTTTTTCTTTTTGCAGTGTCAGTTTTTGACGGATATTGCGCTCGCGAATAAAAGCCTGATTTTTTTCTTCTATTTCTTTGTCCAAATCGCCCAAACTGCGCTGCAATTCCTTTCGGTTATCTTCCGCCCAATTTTCTATTTTTTGTATTTCGGATGTGAGCAAATCGCCATTGCGTAGCTCCACTTTGTCAGCCAAATCATCTTGTTTTTTTGCCAGTAAACTATAAATGGAATCAGTTACAGACTTTTCATCGTTTGCATTTTGCTGATTTACAGACGAAATTGTCAGTAATCGTTGCGCAAAATCATCTTCCAATGCATTCCCTTTTTTGTCGGTGGCAGCTATCAATATATGTTCCTCGCTATCGTTGAGTGCGCTAAACCGTGCTATCCGCACTGCCAACCAACCGGAATTATGGATGTTTTGCTGCACAATACTAATTTTGGAAGTATGGTGCGTGTAATCAAAAGCAATTTCGGTGTAGGGTGTTGGCGTGTTTTTGGCTTGTTGCAGCAGTTGCTCTGCCAATGGGTGTGTGGTGCGATAGTTTACAGGAATTTTTACCGTTTCGGGAAGCATGGAATGCGTAAGCAACCACAATAACTTTTGATATTGCGTTAAATTTTCGGCATGTTTTACTTTGCTAATGCGCAGTTTGTTAATTACTTCCTCGTCGAAATGTTCGAGGAGCGACGCTTTTGTTTGCTGTATGGTTTCGGAAATCGACGTTTCCATTTCTTGCTCCAATTGGTTGAACGCCAAATCTATTTCGGCTGTAGTGCGGCATTTTTGATAAATACGGAGAATTCGTTTTTCGAAATCGAGGGTATTTTCTATTGTTCCCAGCACCTCGTCGCTGGCATCGAATACGCCTTTGAACAATTCAAATTTGCTCTCTAACAATTCGTACACACGTTGGTCGGCACGGTTATTTTTATTTATAAAGTTGATAACCACCACATCGTATTTCTGTCCGTATCGGTGGCAACGTCCTATGCGCTGCTCTACACGTTGCGGATTCCAGGGCAAATCGTAATTTACCAACAAAGAGCAGAATTGCAGGTTTATACCTTCGGCAGCCGCTTCGGTTGCTATCATTATCTGCGCTTCGTTGCGGAAATAATCGACCAAAGCTTGTCGTTTGTTGGCGGTTGCCGATTCAGTTATTTTGCCCGTTTCCTTGTTCGCTTTCAGCCAATTAGCAAAAACTTCTTTCGATTTCGGGTCAGTGTTGCTGCCATTAAATAAAACTGTTTTTCCGGCATAACCGTTTTCCTCCAGCAATTGATGAATATACTGTTGTGTACGGGTGCTTTCGGTAAAAATCAATGCTTTTTGTGGCGCTTTCATTTTACGCATATTATCGAAACCCAATTCCAGTGCCCGAAGCAGACAATCGCCTTTGCTGTTGGTGCTTATGCTCAATGCCAATTGATAAATGGTTTCCAATTCTGCGATTTCAGCTTCAATGGCTTCAATTTCATCGGCTGTATATTCTTTTGCAGCTTTCGTTTCCGGTTCGTCACCGTTTGTTTCGTCTTCCTCTTCATCATCCAACCATTCTTCAGCATAATCGTCTAATTCTTCGAAATCGTCGCCGATGGTTTGCGCTAAATTCTGACTATCGTTGTGTGTTTCAATAATTTTTTGGAGTCGTTTGATAATGGTATCCAATGTGCCTGCAATGGCAAAACTGGAAGATGCCAATAGTTTGAAAAGCACCAGTGAAATCAGGTTTCGCTGACTGCGGGGCAAACCATAGCTATCTTCTTTTTGCAAATAAGTGTGTATGGCTTCTGAAAGTTCCATTTCCGTATCGCTCGGAAAATACTCCTGCACCATAGCCGAACGTTTGGTGTATTTCACAAATTCCTGCACATCGCTGCGTAGAGTGCGGTGCAATAGCGGACGAATGCGCTGCCGAAGTTCGCTGTAAATGTCGGTATCGCGTATGGCAATTTTATTATATTGGTTGGCGAAACTTTTCAATCCACCAAAATAATTGTCGTCGATAATGGAAATGAGCCCATACAATTCTTTAATGTCGTTTTGGAGCGGAGTGGCGGTGAGCAGTAGTTTTTTGAACGGGAGCAATCCGGTTTTCAGCACCAATCCCGTTTTGTTGTTTTTGTACACATTGCGCAATTTGTGCGCTTCGTCCATTATTACCAAATCCCACGCAACACGCTGAATATGTTGTATTTGTTTTACAGCAAAAGGATAAGAGCAAATAATAATTTTGTGCGTTGTGTCGAACGGATTTTGGTACGATTCATTCAGAATGGCGCCAAAACTCTTTTTTTCGACAATCAGCGAAGGCAGAAAAAACTTCTCGTCGAGTTCGGCACTCCACTGTTTGCGCAATGTGGGCGGTGCAATAATCAAAATGTGACGGCGGCGCTCAGCCCAATGCTGACTAATAACCAAAGCAGCTTCGATGGTTTTTCCCAATCCCACTTCGTCGGCCAAAATTGCACCCATGCTCAGTGGCGACCGAAAAGCAAACAATGCGGCTTCCACCTGATGCGGATTGAGGTCCACTTGCGCCTCGGCAAGCACGCCGGTGAATTTATCTTCGTCGGCAGCACTGCGTTTGCGGGTAAGTTCCCAAGCTATGTATTTTTGTTGATGCGGGCTTAATTGTACCAATGATTTTTTGCTTTTGCAGCGGCTGCCATTGGTCAGATAAGGGGAAAATTCACGACATAAAAAAAGCGTGAACTAAATCCTTATCCGTCCTCGAGGCCCTGAGAAGCCCACGTACAAATGATAAGTCGAAAGCCCACGCCATTTTGGCGTGAGCATTCGCTCATTGAATCTATTTGTACGGTTCGCTTTTGAAATTTCTCAGGTTTCGAGGACGCGAACAATAGCAGAATGCTATTTAATTAATATGTTGAAAAATACGGTTTTTATTCGATAATGTAATTATTTTTGATTTAATCTATATTCAGCAATTGTCACTATTTCTGTGTTTTCAATTTTTTTTATTACTAACAAGTCTTTATCTCCTGTAATCAGAAAATCAGCATTACTTTCTTTAGCTAATGCCAACAAAAAGTTGTCTTTTTCATCCCTGCAAACATCAACAGTTGATTTTACATTATAAAACTCGGCATAATGGTTAATAAGGTCTATTAATTGTTCTAAGTCTTTGTTTTGAAAATACTTGCTAAGTTATGGTCTTTTTACAACTTCAAAAAATTCGGCTAATAACTCATCACAGAATATCAATTTAACTTTTCGTTTATTCAATAGGGCATCCAAAAAAGTAAATTGCTTTGTGAGCAAAAAACTAATCCAAAGATTTGTATCATTGATTATCTTATGACCTTTTGGCATATCTTTCGTTTCTAACTTGTTCAACTTCAGCGGTAATGTCGTCAAATGAAGGAGTTACATCCGAATTTAATCGCAGTTTATCTAAAACACTTTGAAGTGTTATCTGCGGTTTTATAGTTATCAAATCAAGCTTTGCCAAATCTTTAATTAACAGCATTGCCTTTGGGTTATTTATCTGAATGCTAATTGTTTCCATAATTGTTATTTTATTTTATATAGAGACGCCATGCATGGCTTCTGTACGGAGTATATATTTCCAGCGTCAAAAGTAAAAAATTTAATCCATTTAACCAATATCGTTTGTCGGTTTTTTAAAGAAAACAATTCGAATTGAACAATTGAAAGTCTTTCGCCAACTGGAAAATCATAAAAAAGTGCACTTGAACGTGTTTCGTCAAATGGAAAATCATAAAAAAGTGGACTTTACCGTGTTTCGTCAACTGGAAAAACATAAAAAAGTGCACTTGAACGTGTTTCGTCAAATGGAAAAACATAAAAAAGTGCACTTGAATGACAATCCTCATAAGGATATTAACAAAAAACTGCACTTGAATGACAATTGCTAAATGGAAATTAACAATCAAGTGCACTTGAATGACAATCCTCATAAGGAAAATAACAAAAAAGTGGACTTGAATGACTTTCGTAAGTTGAAGATAAACAAAACAGTGTACTTGATAGAATATTATAAGTAATTGACAATCAAAGAAAATGATCGGCAAAATAATAAAAAAAATGCAGGCATTGTAAAATTAACAATGCCTGCTTATTTCTATTTCAAATCATTTTTTTATTTCAAACCTCTGCTTTTAAGCAATGCATCGGGGTTGGGGTCTTTGCCACGGAACGTGCGGTAGAGTACCATTGGATCTTCGGAGTCGCCTTTTTCCAAAATGTTTTTGCGGAAAGCGGTGGCGCGTTCTTGGTTGTAAATGTCGCCTGTTTCAACAAACGATTGATAAGCGTCGGCATCCAATACTTCGGCCCATGTATAACTATAGTAACCAGCCGAATAACCTCCACCCATTACGTGATTGAAGTAGGTGCTGCGGTAGCGTACAATAATTTCGGGTATCAGTCCGATACGATCTAATGATGCTTTCTCGAATGCGTTTACATCAAAATCGGCTGTGTCTTTGCGGCTGTGGTAATCCATGTCGAGTAAGGCTGCCGATAGCAATTCGGTCATGGTAAAACCTTGATTGAAGGTGCCTGCTTTCTGAATTTTTTCGATAAGCGCATCAGGAATTACTTCGCCTGTTTTGAAATGTTTGGCATAAGTTTTCATTACTTGTGGCTCGAAACACCAATTTTCCATTATCTGCGAAGGCAATTCAACAAAGTCGCGCGATACGTTAGTTCCCGATTGTCCGGGATAGGTACATTGACTTAACAAGCCGTGTAGCGCATGTCCAAATTCGTGAAACAAAGTTTCCACTTCGTCCATGTTAAGCAGCGACGGTTTATCGGCAGTGGGTTTTGTAAAGTTACCTGTATTGGCAATAATCGGACGAACGTTTTTGCCATCTTTTTTGTACTGAGGCGTAATGTTTTCCATCCAAGCACCTCCACGTTTGCTGGCGCGCGGAAAATAATCGGTGTAGAGAACTCCAATAAGTGATCCATCGGCGTTGGTAACTTCGAACACTTCTACATCGGGGTGGTAGATAGGCATGTTGTCTAATTTCTTAAATTTCAAACCCCAAAGTTTGGTGGCTAAATCGAACACGCCTTTGCGCACATTTTCGAGTTTGAAGTAGGGGCGAAGTTCTTCTTCGTTGAGGTCAAATTTTTTCTGACGCAACTTTTCGGAATAATACCACCAGTCCCAAGCTTCGAGTTTTTCACCTTTACCTTCGGCATCCATCAATTTTTGAAGTTCGGCAGCTTCTTCTTTGGCACGTGCCACGGCGGGCGTCCACACGGTAGCCAAAAAGTCGTAAACGGTTTTGGTGGTTTTGGCCATGGTATTGTCCAAAATAAAATCGGCTGGCGATTCGAAACCTAACAATTGAGCTCTTTGAACGCGCAATTTAATGATTTTATTGATAACAGCTTTGTTGTCGTTGGCATTGTCGTGATTGGCGCGGGTGGTGTAAGCCATCAAAAGTTCTTTGCGCAGCTCACGATTTTCGCTGTACTGAAGCACAGGAATAAAGCTGGCTTTTTGAGTTGTAAATACCCATTTGCCTTCCATTTTAGCTTCTTTGGCTGCTTCGGCAGCTGCCTGACGAACGCCTTCGGGTAGTCCGGCAAGGTCGGCTTCTTTGTCAACCACTTTTGTATAAGCGTTTGTTTCGGCTAATACATTCTGCCCAAAAGCCAGTTCGGCTAAACCAAGTTCTTTGTTGATGGCACGCAATTTTTCTTTTTGTTCAGGTGCAAGAGCTGCGCCACTGCGAATGAAGTTTTTGTAATAATCTTCCAGCAAACGTTTTTGTTCGGCAGTTAAGCCTAAAGTCGAACGATTGTCGTAGAGTTTTTTCACTCTAGCAAAGAGTTTTTCGTTTAAAAAAAGGTTGTCGTTGTGTTCCGTTAGTTTGGGCGAAACTTCGGTAGCAATTTTTTCCATCTCTTCGTTGCTATTCGACGAATAGAGATTGAAAAATACCGAAGATACTTTGTTAAGCAATTCGCCGCCATAGTCGAGCGCTTCGATGGTATTGGCAAAAGTTGGTTCGTCTTTGCTGTCAGCCACGGCATCTATTTCGGCTTGATGCTGTTTGATACCTTCTTCGAAGGCAGGCATATAATGCTCTGATTTAATTTTGTCGAATGGCGGTGCGCCATATTCGTTTTCGTAAGCTGCAAAAAACGGATTATCGTTTTTTGCACATCCAGCAAGGATTAATGCAGCCATAATAATGTACGTTAGTTTCTTCATGTTGATAAAAAATTAGCCTTTGATACCTGCCCCTAACTTACCTCACCCCAACCCGTTCCAAGTGGAGAGGGTGGAAGAGGGGAATTAGACTCGGTATAAAGAAGAGTTAAAAAAATGTTTTATTAATCGCAAAGGTAGGAACTTTATTTTATAAATATACAATTGTTGTACATATTTTTTCTTGTTTCCATACTAAGGATATTAACTTAGAGTTTTATCTACTGAAGTTAGAAATGTCAAATTTCGTATTTTCAACAAATAAAAACCTCCTCGCAACTCACCATTTCCCAGCCGCAATAAATTACGCGAAGCAAATGTAAAGTTGTTTTGCCAACCGAAGCAAGTATTTGCTTATCGGCAGCATAGCGTTGCAATTGTTGGTTGGCGTCGGCATTTAGCTTTTTTACCAATGCCGAATCTGGGTTTTTAGCATCAACTTCCGAGCTGCGAGGAACGTATTTGAGTTCCACAATGTAGCAATGTCCCATTTCGGGGTGTGCAAGAAAGTTAGGTGCTAACCACAAATCGGGAAAGCCCTTGCTCATTTCGGCTTCGGAATGTACAGTGAAATAATTAAGTAAATTCAAGTATACCAAGTGAAACATTTGTACCGTACGTTCGCCTTCAATAAAATCGCGTACAGATGTCTGTTTGTAAATCTGCTCCGAGAAATAATTGAAAAACGGCTTCCAGTCTCCATCGTAAGCCATTTTCTCGCCCATGTTAAGCAACGACATTGTATCAATATTGAAAATCTCCGCTTCGCTAAACCCTTCCACCAAATACGAAAACAAGACAGTTCGAATAGCTAAATTGGGTACTTTGAGAACAATAGTTCCCCGTTCAACGCTATCAATCGTCAGTATTCCAAAATAATACAGAAGCGAAATAAAATTTTCGCGCGCAATGAGTTTTTCAGCCGGAAAAGAAGATACGATACTACTTCGAAGTTCGCCTTCTTCGGCTATTTTTTTGATAGTCGAGAAATTGCCATTTACCTTTTTATTCAAAATAATAAGGTGGCGGAGTTTGCCATAATCAATGCGGATATTATTATCGACCAACACTTTAGGAATAGTTTGAGTTGATAAATAATTTTCAACAAAATAAAGTGTCATATCCGAATTATACACTTTTTCGTCGATTCGCCCTTCGGCAAAGCAGTAATTATTGTACCATTCGCGCATTAGGTCTAACAAATTTTCGATGGGCTCGTTTATCATTCCTTCGCCTTTGTAATAGTTGAGCAGGGTAATTACTTCCGCTTCTGTAAAGCCAAGAATGGAATTGAAAAGCGTATCGGTGGTAATATTTTTGGCAATATTAAAACCGCTCGTTACGTCGTCCAACGTTACGGGCGAAACGCCTGTTATGAAAATCTTTTTGAGCGAAGCGTTTTTTTCGGTAGTAGCAAGTTTTATTTTGTTGAAAAATAAACGAAAAAAACCATTTCCGTGTGTTATTTCTGCGTATGTTTGGTTGCCATGCTGACTTAATATGGTGTTCGTGAAGTTATCGTATTCGTCGATAAAAAGATAAATAGAAAGATTTTTCTTTTTACAATAACTGGCAATAAATTCAATTTTGGACTCTGCTGGCTGCTCTTTTGGATATATTTCGCGATATTCTTCTCCAAGTAAATGTCTATAATTGTCATTGAAAGCATCAAAACAGATACTACAATGATCTTCGAACGATTTTTCCAATTTATCTAAAGCCGGATTGACACCCGAAAAGTTAAAGCTAAGAATTAAATAGCTATTTCGTTCGTCGGTAGGATGCTTACCAATGTAAGTTTCGCCGAAATAAAAATCGAACATTGAGCCTTCTAACACATCATAATAGGTTTTCATCAAATTCAGCCACAACGACTTACCAAACCTACGTGGGCGAATAAGGAACAGGAAAGGTGGTGCCATTTCAATCTGATCGATGAAACGTGTTTTATCCACGTAATAAAAATTTTCTTTTATTATACGTGCATAATCGCTTATGCCATAAGGGATTTTCTTAGCCATGATCTTTTATTATTGGTATTTTTTGATTAAACACAAACCTAATGCAAAGATACTATTATTTTTGAGCTGTTGGAAAATAACTTAAAAAGAAAAGAGATGCAATTTTATCACGTTCATCTTTGGCATAAGACTCTTACTATCTCCCGCATAAGGTTGATTTATTTTTTACCGCTATACGGTTGTTGAGATAATCTTCTTTGGTTATTTTAGAAACGATACACTTAATATGTTACTCCTGCTAACAAAATGATATATACATGTTTCAAAATATCAAACAGGTTTAACTTTCAAATTTTTACCAGTATAATAATATCGGTTTTTAACTTTGGATTGTAATATCTTGTACATATCAAACCCATTCCAAAAGAAACTTGGGAAGTAACTTAAACCACCAAAACCCAGTGTGTATATTGAAGCTACCAATATAGGAGCCCAATAATTTAAAACAATAAAAGATAAACCTATTGTAGCCCCTAACACAATTTGCGAACTAATTATAAAACCAATTCCTCCAACTGCAATACAAATAATTCCTGTTGTAGCCATTAAATGCATTATTCTTCCTTTTCTTATTTGCCCATTTTTAATTTGATATTTACCCGGATATCCTGGATAATGAGGAAATAATTTATTTGTTTCATCTATAAAAAGTTCTCTTTGAAGTTTTTTAATTTCTTTTGTTACTCCAAATTCAAGTCCTTGCATATCAGCTTTTGCGAAAGCAATAAGTTCAGATTTATCGGTTTGTACGTAAATTGAGTCACCAATACTGTCGGTAACTACACCAGTTATAAGTGTGTTACCTGAAACATCGTATATTTCAACTTTTGTTTCTTGAGCTTTTATTTGAATTGTTAGCAATAACAATACAAGTATTGAATAAATTTTTATCATATTTTTTCTTTATGTGCAATTAATTTTGATAAAGCAAATTTACTCAATGACTGGTTTAAACCTACCATGTATTAAAAATGAAGTCACATATTTTTTAACTGTCTTGTTAAACAAAAGTTCAATGTGACCCGATTTCACAAAAACCAAGTCTTTTTCAATACCCATTTTAGTCTGTTCTGGTAATAAAACACCATCATTGTCTCCTTGAAGAAATATATTATACCCTCTTTTACCTCCAGAACTACCAGCAATAAGACCGACTTCACAAGTAGGAATTGGATATTTACC
Source organism: Porphyromonas cangingivalis (assembly GCA_945902955.1). GTDB lineage: Bacteria > Bacteroidota > Bacteroidia > Bacteroidales > Paludibacteraceae > Paludibacter. The sequence goes on along the minus strand of CAMDNO010000013.1, from coordinate 20,204 downwards.
TGCTCCGGTTAATGGATTGGTTGTTAGATTATTTATATTAGGACCAATAATATGTTTTACAAACGAAAATTGAGCAAAGAAATCAGCTACCGGAGAACCATTGTTCGGTGGAGCTATCATTACAATCCGTTGTATAAAAGGAAAGGATGTCAATGAATCAATATGTTCGTAAATTGAACGTACAACCAAAGCGCCTAACGAGTGAGTCACAAACGAAACTGTATCATAATTTTCTTCCTGAATTTTTTGAAATAATGTAAAACCAACTGAATCTACATCTTTCACTAAACTTGGATAAGTGTAAATTTCACTAACGAAACCTTCTTTTTCAATTACTTTTTGTATCTCAGTTAGTTCTATACCTAAACCTCCATAGCCATGGATAAAGGTAAACTTTAGTTGATGCATTTGCATATAAAAAACCTAATAATACCAAAATTATAAGCAATAATCTGTTTTTCATACAATTGTTGTTTTTGTTTATTCTTCTTTAGGTACTGCATCGTAACAATACGCACTTGTACAGCTAAATACAAACAGTTTATCACCATACACTTGTGGTTTACAAGCTGTAAAAAAACCACCACCCCATTTTGGGTTTGGCAATGCTCGTTCGGGACAAGTAATTCTGTGGAGTTTTTTACCTGTTTTAATATCAAGTATATACAATCTTGCATCTCTTGCTACAATATATACATACCCATTGAATGCATTGGCATTACCACACTGAATATCGCCCTGATAAAGTTTTTTGCCAGTCTGGGCATCTAAGCCTACATAACGATTATCGCCAAAAAGAAAAACAACACCTTCATTAACTACTATTCGATTTGTCATGTAATTGTATGCTTCTGTGGATTTATACGTCCAATCAACAACATCTGTGTTTAAGTTATAACAAATCGTTGACATGCCACAAGCTGCATATATTCTATCTTCTATTAAATAAATGTGAGCAATTAACATTTCCTTATCAATGGAATTAGAAAATATCTTTCTTACCAATGTGTTTTTATTAATATCAATCAGATATAAATAATTCTTGTACGAATAAAAGTCTGAATTGTTTGTGTTACGTTCCCATGCTCCTGCAATAATTAGTTTTTTATTTGTATGATAAGCTAAATTTGAAGTAACTTCATTGTAATTATATCCATCCTCAGATTGTATTTGTAAAATAGAAGAAGTTACACCACTAAGCATATCTCCTTTACATAATGTCGCATTTTTATCAGATTGTTGAAAATAATAAAAATCAGAACCTTCTCCTATAACATCGTTGTTCGTATTGTATGATTGCGATTCAGGAATCTCTTTAAACCAAACTTCCTGTTCTGTTTCCAAATTAAGACAAATTAATTTGTCGGTTAATACTGAACCGTATCTTCGCATTTTTGTAACTATATATTCATTGTTCTGAAATGGAACACCTCCAAAAAATAGAGCTTTGTCTTTTTGTTGTTTAGTAGGGTAAGTCCAATCTATCTTACCTGTTTCCATATCCAAAGCATGTACCCTATTATCTTCATTTTCAAGATTTGTAGAATAAGTTGAATGAAACATAATTTTACCATTATAAATTGGCAAACCTATTAAACCATCATCGTAAATTCCGGCATTGCCGGGAAGTCTTGTTGCCCATATTGGTTTTATTCCTTCTACTTCTGGTATAGGAGTTGGGGTGCAGCTGCACCCCAACAATAAAAACATTGAAAACAAAACTAAAAGATTGTGCTTATTGTAATTTAAAGATAGGAGCATAATCATTAGTATTAAAAGCTATTTTAAAAATTTTTCTCATTTCAGGATGATTTCCCATTTCCATATGGTTTACATGCGGTGCTCGGATGTTTATGATACGTCCACCGGGCCCAGCCATTGTTTCGGGAAGCATTACGGTTTTATCGCAATTCATACCATCATTTTCGCGTACAACGGGTACGTAAGAAGTAGAAGTGTAGGTTTTACCCAAAATACGATATGTATATGTTCGTTTTTCGTATTGGTACGAACCGTTGAATTTGGAAATTTCGTTATGCATGTCGGTTTCCATATATCTATACAAATCGTCCCAGTTATATCGTGCCTGCTTCACATATTCTTTCGATGATTTATATTTCCAAATTATTACCGAAGCTACCGACATTACATTATATAAAAGATTGTGTGCATCTTGAACGAAATTTACAATTGAAAGTCCATCATTGATTAGTTTAACACCATCTTCGTCGTATGTTATATCAATGTTTTTAATGTCATATACTTTTTCGGAATTCAACTGGCTACCTAATAACCGTACAAACGGCCATGCATCTTCTGCCCCATAGATATTAATGTAAGGAACATTAATTTTTTGTGAATTCAGATTGTTGTTAAATGTACTGTTCTCAGCCATTTCATTAACGCATGGATATTTGTCGGTAAAACCCGGAACAATTAATTTATTGAAACATAACTTGAAAATCTCATTCGTTACAACACTTTTTGTATATGAACAGGCAACTCTGCTTGTAACAGCTGCAGCAAAAACGGATCCAGGCAACAATGCATTTGCAATACCTACTTTTGAGCCGTTAACAGCATTTGACCCTTTAAAATAAAGATTCTCAAAAAACGACCAAGCTTCACCTTTTGATAACTTTTTGAAAAATATATTGCCATTATTGGCTGTTCCAGCAGTAATAAGTCCTTTAATATTAGCAGACTTGTTCAACATAGTACGCGCTACAGAACCACCCATACTATGTCCAACCAGAATTAAATCGTTATTTGCTTCTTGTGGTTTAACAAAAGTATTAAAACAATTTGTGCCAATACTATGCAAATCATTGTCGGAGTCATACCAGCAAAGAGTTCCATTCTTATCGGTAAACGTTTTTCGGTAACTACCTAATTTATGCTTGTTGTCAACTCTGTCTTCTGCTTTTTTTTGATTTGCAAAAGTTCCATGAATATAAAATATTTTCTTTTCTGCATTTAAATTTAACGCAAATGTAACTAAAATTATAAGAAATAATGTTATTCGTTTCATATTTTTAATTTTGGAAGGTTAATAATTAAAAATGTACAATAATCTGGTTTTGTTTGTATTCTTCCTGAGTTTTCCTTATTTTAGGAATTCCTCTTTCGTTTACAAATAAAACTTCTGAAATAATCCCTGAAGGATTCTCAATAGCATTCCCTTTCATTTTTACTGAATTTTTGAGCTTTTCATTACCATTGTATTGGTATGTTCTGCGAGATACCATTTGACTGCCCTGAAATAATTCAAAACGAAGGGTTTTATCCATCTCAGGATTAGTAATGGTACGCGAACGCATTTGTCCTACAATTCCTTTTACTCGCATTCCATTTTCAGAAGAGCTGTTGATAATCTCTTCAATTACAACATTACCATTATCCATTTGCCAAACATTTGTACCTGCTGGCATTGTACTGCTTTTAATTTTCGCAAAAGTAGATTGAGCTTTTACTGATTGTTTGCTACTTTCTTTTTCTGCTAAATCAACATAGTATTTCAAAGAGTCCAAAAACGGTTTCATGTTTGGGTCTTGATAGGGTTCTGAACTTAAGACATTTCCATCTGCACCATAAGATATCAACATACCATCTTTCGATTCAGTTTTCTTAATTGTCTGTTCAGGTAATAATGGCGTGGCAGTCATTGTATTCAAAATATTTTCTTCTTCAAGTGTAATATCTTGAGTTTCTGTAACCATTTTTCCTGAAACATAAATAATACTTTTTGAAACAATTTCTTTAATTACAGGTAATTCTGATAAAGAATAGATTGTGTCTATGTCATCATCTGTTGCTGCACTCACCCGCATCATTGCTTGTTTGTCCTTTGATATTTGCGAACGCATTTCGAGGGTTAGAAATTCTTCGTAGTCAGAGGTGTTAAGAAACTCAACACTTTCAACTCTCTTTACGTGTGAAAACAATTCTACAGCGACTTCTTTATCGGCAGATTGAAATAAACCTCCCGTATTTTCAATATTACAGGATGCTAAAAGTATCGCTGAAAAAGCGAATAATAAAAATTTTTTTGTCATAAATCTGTTTAATTAAATTATTATTATTTAAATCAAAACTAATATTATTAATGTATCGTGAAAAAAGACTCTGACATATCAAAACATGAATACTTCAAGATATTCTTGGTTGTCAGGTGTAATTTAAGGTTTACACTTACCTGATAGATAAATTTGTTTTTGTAAAACAAACTTCTATGTGTCTAAATGAGTACAAGATTAAAGTCGTACTCCAAGTAGTTTTTTTCATCTCGAAAACGCGTTTTGTTTTTCATTCATGTGTTTCCGTATTTCTGTCTCTACTATGCTTCAAGACTGAAATAATGCATTAACTTGTGTTCGTGTCGGTCGCTTTTTCTTTTTTTTTTGTTATTTACAATAGCAAACAAAAACCAACAACATAACAATTATCCGTTCGTGTATTGCAGGCTATCCAATGCACAGGTACAACTAACGAGCTGATAAAATGTAGTTGTAGATTGAAATGACTTAATTGGTGGAATTACAATTACCGGAGGGTCTCCAAAAACAAGTTTTGTTTCACTGTCAGTTTTTTGATTCGAAAAATAAATTGCAAACGAGAATGCAACAATTACAATAGCTGAAAATAATGTTTTCATATAGGATAAATTTTAAATTATTTATCCTACAAATTAATACAAAAAAAATCCGATATTTTTCAAAAATACCGGATTTATTTTATGGACAAGCCCCCAAATGACCCAAGTTATGTGTCTGAAATACAGCAGGATGCGTCTTTCTGTTTTAACGACTAAATGGACATGCTAAATTCAAGACATATATGATGGAAAAAACACTAAAAATTGCGCAAAAATTCAACAAGGTTTTCGGTAGAATCGGAAACTTGTAGCTTTTTGCGTAGGCGATGCCGGTGTTTGTTTACCGAATCGATATTCACATCCAGAACTGTAGCAATCATGCCCGACTCGAATTTTGCAAGCAAAAGGCAGCAAAAAAACAAATCTCTATCGGTTAAAATTGGAAACTTTTCTTTCACTCTTACCGTAAAGTTATTATATTCTACATCAATATGCGTGGTTAACTCTTTGTAAAAAGCTTTATATTGATCCGAAACAATTTGGCTGGTACTATCTTTCCAAAAATCAGGACGCTTTACGGTATTTTTCCGGTGCATTTCAATGTTGGAAAGTAGTATGGATTGAAATTCCAGTTGTTTTTTTAATAAATTACTGTTTTCTTTCTCTTTCTCTAAAAGGGCTGTCTCTTGTTTCAATGATTGGCTTTGAATGGCTAATTGTCGTTGTTTAACCCGTAATCGCCAAAATATGAATGTAGCTATAAATGCAACAATAATCAGTATTGAAATTAGTAAATATAAACTGTTTTGTTTGTCTTTTATAATTAATTTTTGGTTTGCCAGTTGCAAGTTCTGATAGTTGTATTTCTTTTCCAACCCATCAAAACTTTCTTGTAGTTTTTGTTTGTAAAGTAAAACGGTAGTAATTACTACTTTATCGGCATAGTAAATGGCTTTGGTTGAATTGCCTTCTTTTTCGTAAATATGCTGCCAAAGTCGGTAGTAATCGGGACCAATTTCGGTTGATGATTTAACTTTGCGCATATAAAACTTAGCGGAATCCAATTGATTTAATTTAATATAAGCATCGGCAATTAAATAGTATTTGTTACTATCGTAAATTTTTATTCCAACAAAAGGGGCTTTATAAAAGTACTTTAAAGCATTTTTATAATCACTGCGCTCAAAATACAAACTGCCAATGCTTTTGAAAATGACCGAAAGCAATTCAATGTCTTTGAGTTGTATGGCTATATCTTTAGCTCTGAAGTAGTACTTTTGTGCACTGTCGGTTTTTTGAATATGTAAAAAAGAATAACCAGTGTGGATATTGCTTAGTACAATGCTTCGAAGTTGATTTGTTTTGCCAAAATACGCATTTGATACTTTAAAATAGGCTATTGCTTTATCAAATTGCTGTTGATTGAAGTGTAATTTAGCTTTCTCGTAATTCAGTAAAGCATACAATTTATTATCTCCAGCTGATTTAGAAAACTCTAAAGCTTTTAATAAACAGCTTGCTTGTTCGGGTACGTTTTTGCGGTTTTGAGCTATACGGGAACGTAGTAACCACGCATATCCTGCATGTAAGGGGTCAGATTGATTGTAGTAATCGGTAGCAATCCTGATTAAGGTGTCGGAATCAACAATTATTTCATTTTTATCTAAAGCATGACTATAGAGTAATGCATATAATGCTTTATCTGCCCGAAAAAATAGTTTTTGATTGGGTATAGATTTCAGTAGGCGGAGAGCCGAGTCGGGATGATTCTCAAGTAATTGCTCAGCCTGAACTAAATCGTCGGTTGCTCGGTTGCAAGAAATTGTTAATAATAGAATTAGGGCAGTATTTAAAAAGTAAAGAATTAGTCGCATTCTAGTTTTAGTGTCAAATTGTAATGCAAATATAGCGATTTTTTTAGCATATTTGATTTCAAAAGACCAAACTAAAAAAAGAAGTATTTGTATATGACAAATGCTCGTCTCTTTCGTTAATTCGATAATATTTTAAAATTTGTAATTAGCTGAAAATAACATTTCTTATTTAATCTGTGTTAGATTGATGTTGGTGAGCACTGAATTTCAGCTTTTTAACGCTTTTCTGCTGTTGAAAATAAGCCAAACTCCCCAAACTACAAACGGGATACTAAGTATTTGACCCATATTGAGCAACATGCCCGATTCGAATGCTTCTTGATTGAGTTTTATAAATTCTAACAAGATGCGTGAGCCAAATGTTATAATTAAAAACACACCTAAAATCAATCCTGTTTGCTTGTAAGCTTCTTTTTTCCAATACATCCACCATGCCACTGCAAAAGCTACTAAACAATAAATCATTTCGTAAATTTGGGTAGGATGCATGGGGAGCGTTTGTCCATCGCGGATAAAAATAAAACCCCAAGGTAGGTCGGTAACGCTTCCGTATATTTCGGAATTCATCAGATTGCCCAAACGAATGGAAGCTGCTGTGAGTGCTGCTCCAATTACTAAGCGGTCCAAACCCCAAACAAATCCTTTGTGCGATACATTTTTGTTGAAAAGATAGAGGGCAATTGCAATTCCGATAGCACCACCATGACTTGCTAAACCACCTCTCCAAACATAAAGCAATTCCCACGGATGTGATAAATAATAATTTCCATAAGTAAATGTTATTCCTAAAAATGTTACGGGTTCGTCGAGTGGTTTCCATTCGTAGAAAAAGCAATGACCTAACCTTGCGCCTACAATGGTGCCAATAACGGTGTACATAAACAATTTATCTATCCACGCTTCGGGTAGTTTTTCGTGTTTATACAGTTTTTGAACAACAAATAATGCCAGCCATATACCTACAGCCCAAAGTAATCCGTACCAACGAATATGTAAAGGTCCTAAACTGAAAAGCTCAGGATCAACATTCCAAACTATTGCATTTATATTCATAATCAAAAACGTTATTTGCCTGCGGCGTTATTAAGCTACGCTGTTATCCCGATTCTGGCGGGATATTCGTTACACTACGATTTGCTTCGTGATATTTAAAATTGTAAATTGTAAATTGAAAAATTGTAAATTAATTCGCTCCGTGGCAATTTTTGTATTTTTTTCCGCTACCGCAAGGACATTCTTCGTTTCTACCAATTTTTTTATCTGCGATTATTGGTTGTGTTTTTTGCACTTCGCGGGTATCTTGCTTTGTAGGATCTTGTGGAGCAGAACTACGACTGCCTGCTTCTTCTTTTTGGGTACGCAAACGGCTTAAATCTAACCGCTGAATAGGACGGGCTTCGCGTACTTGTTCGGGCTCACGCACTGGTATTTGACCACGCATGAGTATCGAAAGCACTTTGCGGTTCATGGTGTCGATCATTTCTTTGAACAACCCAAAAGATTCCAATTTGTATATTAAAAGTGGATCTTTTTGTTCGTAGCTGGCATTCTGTACCGACTGGCGGAGTTCGTCCAACTGACGAAGATGTTCTTTCCATTCATCATCAATAACATAAAGTAGGGTTTGTTTTTCGAATGCATGAACTACTTCTTTTGCTTCGTTTTTGTACGCGGTTTCTAAATGTGCCGTTACATTAAACACACGTTTACCATCGGTTACAGGCACCAAAATATTTTCGTATTGTTTGCCGCGTTCGTGGTATACATCTTTAATAACAGGATACGCAATGGCAGCTAATTTGTCCATTTTGCGTTTGAAGGTTGCCAATGCAGCTTCGCCTACCAAATGTACCAACTCGCCCGAACGGGTAGAGGAGAACACTGTTTCGTCGAATGGCACTTCCATTGCGTAAGTTTTAAGTAGCTCTTCTTGAAGTAATTGGTAGTCGTTACTGTTTTTTGTAGATTCTACAATGGTTTCGGCAGCATCGTAAATCATATTGGTAATATCCACTCCAATACGTTCGCCCATCAGGGCATGTCGGCGTTTGCTATAAACCACTTCGCGTTGTGAGTTCATCACATCATCGTATTCGAGCAAACGTTTACGAATACCAAAGTTATTTTCTTCTACTTTTTTCTGCGCCCGTTCTATCGATTTCGAAATCATCGAATGCTCAATCATTTCGCCCTCTTCGAAACCAAGTTTGTCCATAATGCCCGAAATACGTTCCGAGCCAAACAGACGCATCAAATCATCTTCCAAACAAACGTAGAATATTGACGAACCCGGATCGCCCTGACGACCAGCACGACCACGTAACTGACGGTCCACACGACGGCTCTCGTGGCGCTCGGTACCAATAATTGCCAATCCACCAGCAGCTTTCACTTCGGCTGACAGTTTGATGTCGGTACCACGACCGGCCATATTGGTAGCAATAGTTACTGTACCTGTTCTACCAGCTTCCGAAACAATATCAGCTTCGCGTTGGTGCAACTTGGCATTCAGTACGTTGTGTTTAATTTTTCGTCCGTTGAGCATTCTGCTTAATAATTCCGAAATTTCAACCGAAGTTGTACCTACCAATACCGGACGACCAGCTTGCACTAAGCGGTCAATTTCTTCGATTACGGCAATGTATTTTTCGCGTTTGGTTTTGTAAACGCGGTCTTCCATATCGTTACGGGCAATGGGGCGATTGGTAGGAATTACCACCACATCCAATTTGTAAATGTCCCACAACTCACCAGCTTCTGTTTCGGCAGTACCCGTCATACCCGACAGTTTGTGATACATACGGAAGTAGTTTTGTAGCGTAATTGTTGCAAATGTTTGTGTTGCAGCTTCTACCGTTACTTTTTCTTTTGCCTCAATGGCCTGATGCAATCCATCGGAATAGCGGCGGCCTTCCATAATACGTCCGGTTTGCTCGTCCACAATTTTTACTTTGTTTTCGATAACCACATATTCCACATCTTTTTCGAAAAGCGTATAGGCTTTCAGCAATTGATTTATGGTGTGTACACGTTCGGATTTTATGGCGTAATTCTGATTCAAATCATCTTTGCGGTTTTGTTTGTCTTCGGGAGTTAGCGATTTATCTTTTTCAATTTCAGCAATTTCGCTTCCTACATCCGGCAATACAAAGAATTTAGTATCTTCCGAACTATCGGTTATCAGGTCAATACCCTTATCTGTAAGTTCGGTCGATTTGTTTTTTTCGTCAATAACAAAATAAAGCGGGTCGGTAGCAATATGCATGTTTCGGTTATTCTCCTGCATGTAGAATTCTTCCGTTTTCAGCAATTGTGCTTTAATGCCTTGTTCGCTGAGGTATTTAATCAGCGGTTTGTTGTTGGGCATACCTTTGTACGAACGGAAAAGTGCCAATGCACCTTCTTCCTGTTCTTTTTTATCCGACGAAGCCATCATACGGCGTGCATCGGCTAAATATTTGGTAGCTAATGTTTTTTGTGTGTTTACAAGGCGTTCCACTTTGGGGCGAAGTTCTTCGAACAATTGGTCGTCGCCTTTGGGTACAGGACCTGAAATGATTAATGGAGTTCGCGCATCATCAATTAAAACGGAATCGACCTCATCCACAATGGCATAGTTGTGTTTGCGTTGCACCAAATCTGCTGAGCTGGTTGCCATATTGTCGCGCAGGTAGTCGAAACCAAATTCGTTATTTGTACCAAAGGTAATATCGGCCATATAAGCAGCGCGGCGTTCGTCGGAGTTGGGGCGATGACGGTCGATACAATCCACACTCAATCCGTGGAACATATACAACGGTCCCATCCATTCAGAGTCACGTTTCGAGAGGTAATCATTCACCGTTACTACGTGTACGCCATTGCGGGTCAGTGCGTTAAGGAAAACAGGTAGTGTTGCCACCAGAGTTTTACCTTCACCGGTTCCCATTTCGGCAATTTTGCCTTTGTGAAGCACGGTACCACCAAAAAGCTGCACATCGTAATGCACCATTTCCCATTTAATAAGGTTTCCGCCGGCTGTCCATTCGTTTTTGTAGTGCGCTTTGTCGCCTACGATGGTTACAAAATCGTATTTAGCAGCCAAATTGCGGTCGAAATCGGTAGCAGTAACAATAATTTCGGCGTTTTCTGTCAGTCGGCGCGCTGTATCTTTCACAATTGAAAAAGCCTCCGGAAGTACCTCTTCTAATGCTTTTTCGAATTTCTCGGTAATTTCTTTTTCGAGTTTATCAATTTCGTTGTAAATTTTTTCGCGCAGATTGATTTCTGTTTCCTCAATCGAAGCTTTGAGCTCGACTATACGGTTACGTTCGTTGGCAACATAGTTCTGAATAAAAAGCTTTATTTCCTCTGTTTTAGAGCGTAACTCATCGTTCGTGAGGTTTTTAATTTTTTCGTAAGCGAGTTTAATTTTCTCAACATGCGGTTCAATTTCTTTTAAATCGCGCTGTGCTTTATTGCCAAAAAGTTTTTTTAGAATGTCGTTAAATCCCATGATATATAATTAGTTTATAATGTTAATAAAGTCCCGATAGCAATCGGAAAAAGTTTATAAAGTGAGGAAAAATACTATCTTTTAATATTTTGCATCTTTTGTCAGTGTTTTCCAAAAAGACTGACAAAGATAGTATTTTTAGTTGAAAATAAAAGTAAAAGCCCAAATTTTAAGGGCGTGTATAATATTGCAAAAAGCGAACCAATAAATTATTGATGCAACCAAATAGTAATTATTTGCGATTTCCAAACAAACTTTAAATTTAATTGTTTAAATTGATAAATTTATGAAGATATGACTACATTAAAGAAAGTTCAATTGCAATTGCCCAAAGTTTATAATGATTTTGAGTTTTTACTTATATGCCTAAAAGAGGTGTTGATAGAATCTGGTGAAGTGGAGCTTGCCAACAATATTCCCTGGATTTCTTTTGATTCAGATTTAAGTCAGAAAACATTTACCGACAAACATTTACAATTATATTCTACTTGTTTTCAGTTGCTGAATATTGTTGAAGTTAACGGTGCTGTTCAAAATCGCCGGAAAAGAGAAGATGAACTTTCGTTAGCCTCAATTAATGGGTTGTGGTCGCAGAATCTTCATTTGTTAAAAGATAAAGGGTTTTCGTCTGCCGAAATTCTTGCTGGTTTGTCGAAAGTGCATGTTGAATTGGTTTTAACAGCACATCCCACAGAGGCTAAACGCACAATAATGCTCGAACATTTGCGCAATCTTTATTTGCTTGTTGTTACGCGCGAAAATAATATGTATAGCAAAATGGAACAACGAGAAATTCGTGATAATATAAAAATTGCTTTACACCGAATTTGGAGAATTTCTGATATTTACACCGAAAAGCCGGAAATTGATTCGGAACTCGAAAATATCATCCATTACCTTACAACAGTTTTTCCCGATGTAATTAATCATCACGATCGGCATTTAATTCAAGCATTAGAAGAAGTGGGATTCGATACCGGTTTATTGCGACAAGCGTCGCAGTTTCCAAAAATTACTTTCGGAAACTGGGTTGGTGGCGACCGCGATGGGCATCCACTTGTTACTGCCGAAGTTACCCAGCAAACATTATTGAAATTTAGGTCGAATGCTTTTCGGGTTATAATAAATGAACTACGTTTATTGCAAAAAAATCTTAGTTTTAATACCATTTTCGAACAGCTAACTCCTCTTTTTAAACACAGCTACGAAAACGTGCAGTCTGAAATAACTGCTTCCATAGGGTCATTCAAATTTCAATATAAGAACGAAGCATTTAAGCAGTATTTAGATTTTGTTATTGCAAAAATTCCTACGCTTGATACCGATTTTCGGGAGATAAATGATAACGACTGTTTTTACAAATATCCTTCGGAATTGATTGGCGATTTGAATAGCTTATCCAAAGGCTTAATTGACTATGGTGCTTCCATTATTGCTCTTGCCGATGTAAATAAAGCAATCAGAATAGTATCTACATTTGGTTTTTACTTGGCTAAACTTGATATTCGGCAAAATAGCCAATTTCATGAGTTGGCAATAGCTCAATTAATGGATGCAGCCCAGCTTAATGGAGATGAATTCTTAAAATCGAATGTGAACAAACGCTTAAATTTGATAAACGGTGAGCTACTTTCGAATAGACCATTTACGCATTCGAGTATGGTTTTAGGAAATCAGGCAAAGGCAGTTGTGGATTCGTATAAAGTTCTCAGAAAGCACATAGAAAACTTTGGCGAAGAGGCTTTGGGGGCATTAATTGTGAGTATGACCCGTAATGTAACCGATTTGCTTGCTGTGTATCTACTCCAGCGCGAAGCCGGTTTGTTGGTAAATACGGTAGATGGATTGGCATCTACTCTACCTGTTGTACCGCTATTCGAAACCATCGAAGATTTGAATCGAAGTCATTTAATTTTAGATGAATTTCTTTCGAATCAGGTAACAAAAAACAGTTTGAAACTGCAACAAGAAAATAATGGTTACGAATTGCCAATTCAACAAGTGATGGTTGGATATAGCGACAGTAATAAAGATGGTGGCATTTTTGCAAGCCAGTGGTTTTTATATCAAGCCCAATCCAAACTTATCGAAATTGGTTTGAAGCATGGGGTAAAAATACGGTTTTTTCATGGTAAAGGCGGCTCAATAAGTCGTGGGGCTGGTCCTACACATTGGTTTTTAAGGGCGCTGCCACCAAAATCAATAAATGGTGATATTCGACTAACCGAACAGGGTGAAACGATTGAACGAAAATATGCCAATAAAAACAATGCAGTTTATAATCTCGAATTATTAACAGCTGGTACGTTTACGGCTACAATTCTTCAACAAAACAAAGAATTGAAAAATCATAAGTTAGCTCCTGTACTTACTTATTTAGCCGAAAGAAGCATGGTTGTTTACAAAGAGCTAACTCAAAAAAAAGGATTTATTTCGTTTTACGAAAAAGTAACCCCAATAGATGCTATCGAACAAAGCAAAATTGGTAGCAGACCATCACGTAGAACCGGAAATAGAACTTTGTCCGATTTAAGAGCCATTCCTTGGGTTTTTAGCTGGAGCCAATGCCGCTTTAATATTACAAGTTGGTATGGAGTAGGAACTACGCTCGAAAACATGATGGCAAATGATCCGGAGAAATTTGAACAATTTAAAAATGCTGTAAAAACAGATTCTTTTATCCGCTATATTCTAACAAATATTGATTCGAGCCTTGCTTCATCCGATGAAACAATTTTCAGAAAATACTCAAAGTTAGCAATCAATGTCCCGGAATGTGAGACATTTGTCAAGCTTTTGACTGATGAATTTATTCGAACTCGTCGTATTATTGATATAATTTTAGATATACCAATTGTAGAAAGACGCAAAAACCATTATTATTCAACACTTTTACGGGCTGAGGCAATGATTCCACTTCACGCACATCAAATAAATTTGTTGTGTAAATGGAGGCAATATACCGTAGAAAATAATAAGCATGAAGCTGATAAGATATTAATAGAATTGCTCCGATGCATCAATGCTATTGCCGGTGCAATTGGATTTACCGGATAATTTTTTTTTTGACGATGAGAAAATGTTACCTAAAAGTAGGTTACTTTGAATTTTGAAATAGTTATTAATTTTACAAAATGTAGTATCTTTGCACCCAATTAAATCTAAATACATAACCTTATTTAGCTTTAACTAATTAATTAGTAATGTATTAACATTTAAATTATTCATAATGAATTTTGTTTACTACCTTTCTGTAATTGCACTTCTTTTTGTGATGCAAGTGGTTTATTTCAAAATTGCCGATAAATTTAATATCATCGACAAGCCCAACGAACGTAGTTCACACTCAACTATTACTTTGCGGGGTGGAGGCGTTGTTTTTTATTTTGGAGCGCTACTTTATTTCTTGTTGCAAGGCTTACAGTATCCTTATTTTATGTTAGGATTAACGCTTATTGCGGCAATTAGTTTTGCCGACGATATTCGTCCGCTTTCGTCCAAATTGCGCTTGCCATTTCATTTTGTGGCTATGGCTTTGATGTTTTACGAATGGGGAATTTTTACAGAACAATGGTATTTTATTGTACTTGCCTTGGTGCTTTCGGTCGGAATAATCAATGCGTATAACTTTATGGATGGTATAAATGGCATCACCGGAGTTTACAGTATTTCCGTTTTATTAGCCTTGTTATATGTGAATATCAATGTGCACTCATTTGTCGATAATCAATTGATTTATTTGATGATGATGGCTGTAATGGTGTTTAATTTTTTCAATTTTAGAAAAAAAGCACGCTGTTTTGCCGGCGATGTAGGGTCGGTAACAATTGCTTTTGTTCTGGTTTTTTTATTGGGTAAATTGATTCTAAGTTCGGGAAATTTTATTTATATTTTGTTTTTGGGCGTTTATGGTGTCGATTCTGTTTTAACGATTATTCATCGTCTCTATTTAAAAGAAAATATATTAGAAGCACACCGTAAACATGCTTATCAGCTTATGGCTAACGAGTTACGAATTCATCATTTGTATGTTTCGTTATTTTATGGAGGTTTGCAATTGGTTTTGTCGTTTGCTGCAATATGCGATTATTGCATTGGTATATCACTCACGGCATTATTGGCAATAACTTATATTTTATTCAAACAAAAATATTTTTATTTGCATAAGTATTAAAAAAATGATTGTAGGCATCACGGGCGGCATTGGTAGTGGCAAATCAACTTTGTCGGAAAAACTTCGCGAAGCAGGTTATTCTGTTTACGATACCGATAGTGCTGCGCGACGTTTGCAAAACGAGGATGCTGAAATTAAAAAAAAAATAGTTGCGCTTTTTGGTTCCGAATCATATATCGATACTGTTTTGAATCGAAAATTTATTGCCGATATTGTTTTTAAAACGCCAAACCTACTTCAACAGCTCAATGAGTTGATACATCCGGCCGTTCAAGCTGATTTTAAAACCTGGAGTGCTTCGAGAATTGCCGAAAGGTATCTGTTTCTGGAATGTGCCATTCTTTTTCAAGGCGATTTTTTGAAATTAGTTGACAAGATTATACTTGTAAAAGCACCTCAGTCTATTCGCATACAACGCGTTATGAAACGGAATAACCTTACTGAAAAACAAGTGATAGAGCGCATTAACAATCAAATGACAGATGCCGAAATGGCTTCAAAATCGGACTTTGTAATAGATAGCAACGAAACAGATATTCGTAAAATGGAAGTTCAAAGTTTTATCGAAAAATTAAATTTTAAGTGCTTTTCCGCGCATTAAAGAAATGATTATTAGTTCGCTTTTGATTTTTTTTCTAAGGTTTTAAAGCATAATTTTCGCTGTTAATTCTGTTTTGGTTTAATTTTCTCATCTATGATTAACAATTTATCCTGTTAAAATTGAATTTGTTGTAATTATTTTCTATCTTTGAAGTCCAAATAAAAAAAACATCGAATATGCCTCCAATAGTAAAAACATTTCTGTATGGTGTGGGAGTTTTTTCGCTTTTCACTGTTATAGCTTTGATATTAAAATTAGTTACCAATCATCAACCCGTAGATGCTGATTATTTTGGGTTGTTTACAAACAGCGATTTAATGCTTGGCGTATTGGTAGCTGTTGCGGTTACTATTGCTCATAAACGAAAAATGAGGTTGAAGTAAATTCTGATTCCCTTTAAAGGGTTTTGGCTTTTTTAGGTTAAGGTAATATTCTAATAGGTTGTGAAAGAAGTAATTGATTATATACTACAGTTTTTAATAGGTGTTGAAATTCCGGCGGGCATAACGCTTACTATCGGATACACTGCCGATTATCAGGAATTCGACAAATACGATGTTGTCATTAAGTCTTCGGGTTTTTTCGACGATACAGTTTATGGCACGGAGGCTTCGCTGCCTCAATTACCACTTCAAATATGGGATGAAGTACCGATAATTTTTGGAGAACCTTTTTCCGAAATAATTGGTAATACACTTGTTCTGAATGCAGATATTGTAGCTGGAACATTTTTTTTGATTTCGCGCTACGAAGAGATGGTACGTTCGAAAGTACGTGATGTTCATGGTCGCTTCCCCGGTAAGGAATCATTGCCCTACAGAGCTGGTTTTATCGACCGGCCAATAATTGAGGAATGGGGTTTGCAATTTCGAAATTTGCTACGTGAAAACGGTTTTGATATTCCTGAACTCCCCAAAAAAATTAATAAAGTTTATCTAACGCATGATGTAGATCAGTTAGCGCATTTCAGAACTATCAGAGGCATGCTTGGTGGTGTGCTTCGAGGCATAAAACGACCTAAAGAAGGACAGCGAGCCTTGAAAAGTTTTTTTGGAAGATTATCGGACGACCCTTGGTATACTTTTCCGTATTTATTTAAAATAAACAACGATTTAAAAGTTGTTATTGGAGATGATCGCTGCGAAACGGTTGTTTTTGTACGATCGATGGGCATGAAATACAAACAGGATAAGCCTTTCCCAAACTTAGCTTTACCAGATTATAAATACTTAATTCGATATTTACGTCGAAAAGGAATAACGATTGGTCTTCATACAAGCTACGAAGGAGGCGTAAATCCAACTCTTATTCCTGCCGAAAAGTCTCGTTTATTAAAGGCAATTCACACAGATATTCAATATAATCGCAATCATTTTTTAACCTCGCGTGAACCGGATGATTATCTGCATTTAATCAATGCCAATATCTTTCATGATTTTAGTATGGGCTATGCCGATGTTGCTGGCTTCAGATTGGGAACTTGTCGTTCGGTTAGATTCATTAATCCTCATAATAAGGAACTTACAAAGCTTTTTATGCATGCTATAACTGTAATGGATGGCACTTTGAGCGATAAAAATTATATGTATATGAATGCACACGATGCCTATCAGTACTGCGAACAGCTTATCAAAAACGTTGCAAAATTCAATGGTGATTTGGTATTGTTGTGGCACAATACATCGGTAGAAGTTCGCCCCGATTTTTATCACCGGAAGTTATACAAAGATGTTTTGAAATTTATACAAGACTTGGAATAAATGAATAGAAAAGTAATTGTTTGTGTTACAAATGATTTAACAACAGATCAGCGCGTACACAAAACCTGCACAGTACTTAAAAGCTTGGGTTTTGAGGTTCTTTTATATGGTCGAATTCTAAATAATAGTTTGAGTTTAAGTAGAAATTATTCGACTCTTCGAATCAAACATTTTTTCAATTCAGGTCCTTTATTTTATGCAGAGTTCAATATCCGGCTTTTCTTTTTTTTATTATTTAACCGGTTCAATCTTGTTTTTTCGAATGATTTGGATACTCTTATGGCTGCTTTTTTAGCCTCAAAATGTAAAAGAAAAAAAATAATTTACGACACTCACGAGTATTTTACAGAAACACCTGAATTAGTTAATAGGCCTTTTGTACAAAATATCTGGAAAGCAATTGAAAATTTTATTTTTCCAAAATTGATTTATATTATTACGGTTAATAATTCGATAGCAGCATTGTATGCGGAAAAATTCGCTAAAAAAATTCAGGTTGTTAGAAATATACCCATGTCATTTGATGTTCCAAATATCAAGTCGAGAGTTGAACTTGGATTACCCATTGATAAAAAGATTATTATTTTACAAGGTTCGGGTATAAATATTCAACGTGGTGCCGAGGAGGCTGTTGAGGCCATGAAACAGATAGAAAATTCAGTTTTACTTATTGCCGGTGCCGGTGATGTTATTGATTTTCTGAAGAAATATGTTATTGATAATAAATTAGATGAGAAAGTGATTTTTAAATCGAAAATGCCTTATGAAGATTTGCTACAATATACTGCGAATTCAGATTTGGGTTTAGCTATCGATAAAAATACGAATATCAATTATCAATTTTCGCTCCCCAATAAGTTATTTGATTATATTCATGCCGGTATTCCGGTATTAGCATCAAATCTTGTGGAGCTTAAAAATATTATCGACGAATTTGATGTCGGATATTTTATCGATAATCATGATCCGGAACACATTGCCAAAAAAATTAATGAAATTTTTAGTAACGAAGTTACCTATCTCACTAAAAAAGGCAATACAAAACGTGCAAAAAAGGAGCTTTGCTGGGAAAATGAGTCAAAAAAATTAAGCGCAATTATATCCAAATCACTATAATTTCAATTTGTGAATAAAAATTAATATTTATGCAAAAAACAATCGCTCTACTGCTTTTTGTAACTGCAAGTTTAAAACTTTCGGCACAAAACGCAACATCATCGTTCGACGAAACGGTGAATTCAATTTTTGAACCTATTATTTTTTATTTAGACAAAATACTCTTCTTCGATGTTTTTGCTGCTCTTGGATTTGATTTTGGTGTGAAAATACCTTTTATCGTTCTTTGGTTGGTGTTTGGTGCCGTGTTTTTTACCCTTTATTTTCGGTTTATAAATTTTAGCGGGTTTAAACATGCCATCGAATTGGCAATGGGTAAATTTGATAAAGACGGGCACGAAGGTGAAATCTCGCATTTTCAAGCAATTGCAACTGCTTGTGCTTCAACTGTTGGACTAGGAAATATTGCTGGTGTTGCAGTTGCCATTTCGTTGGGTGGCCCTGGTGCTACGTTTTGGATAATTATAGCCGGATTGTTGGGTATGACAACCAAATTCACCGAATGTACGCTGGGTGTAAAATATCGAAAAATTGATAAAGATAATAATGTTTCGGGCGGTCCCATGTATTATTTGCGCGACGGTTTGGCGAAAAAAGGATGGAAAAAATCAGGTAAAGTGTTAGCTATTTTATTTGCAGTTTTTGCAACTATTGGCGCATTTGGTATTGGCAATATGTTTCAATCCAATCAGGTTGTAGCGCAAACCATAGTTACATTTCCGGCTATGGATGGTTATCAAATTTGGATTGGCGTTGTAATTGCATTTTTGGTTGGGATAGTAATTTTAGGCGGAATAAAGGGCATTGCACGTGTTAATGACAAGTTGTTTCCTATCATGGCCATTTTGTATATCACTTCTTGTTTGGTAGTTATTGCTATTAATTATCAGCATCTTGGTACGGCCGTTGGTGTTATTTTCGATGGTGCTTTTAATGCCGATGCTGCCAAAGGTGGTTTTATAGGCGTTATGATTATCGGTTTTCGCCGTGCTGCTTTTTCGAACGAAGCCGGAATTGGCTCGGCAGCTATTGCTCACTCTACCGTAAAAACGCAGAAACCGGTTACCGAAGGTATTGTAGCCCTGCTCGAACCATTTATCGATACGGTAGTTATTTGTACCCTTACGGCTTTGGTTATTGTTGTAACGGGTTTATACAACAATCCTGATAATCTGACAGGTGCCGGTTTAACTTCGGCTGCTTTCTCAACTGTTTCGTCATGGTTTCCTTATTTATTATTGCCTACCATTATTCTTTTTGCCTATACAACCATTATTTCGTGGTCGTATTATGGCGTTAAAAGTTTCGACTTTTTAGTGGGCGATGCTTGCGAAAAACGTTTTGGAAGTCGTATTTATGCCACCCGATTGTATCAGGTTGTGTTTTTGATAATTACGGCTATGGGTTCGGTATTAAGTCTGAGTGCCTTGGTCGATTTTTCGGACATGTTGGTATTGGCAATGGCGGTGCCAAACATTATCGGACTTTTAATTTTAGCTCCCGAAGTAAAAACAGAATTAAACGAATATATGCGCTGGTTGAAAATAGTGCGTGTAAAAATGAAAAATAATGAATAAACAATTTTCGCAA
>CAMDNO010000012.1 GCA_945902955.1 Porphyromonas cangingivalis | reverse complement strand
TTATATTATTTATCGACGAAATTCATACGCTAGTGGGAGCCGGTAAAGGCGAAGGTGCTATGGATGCCGCAAATATCCTGAAACCGGCATTGGCACGTGGCGAATTGCGGGCAATCGGAGCTACTACGCTCGACGAATATCAAAAGTATTTTGAAAAAGACAAAGCCCTCGAACGTCGTTTCCAGATTGTACAAGTGGACGAACCTGATATTGCGAGCACCATTTCCATTTTGCGTGGATTGAAAGAACGTTACGAAAATCACCACAAAGTTCGTATCAAAGACGATGCCATTATTGCTGCCGTTGAACTTTCGAGTCGCTACATTACCGATCGGTTTCTGCCCGATAAAGCCATTGATTTAATGGACGAAGCAGCTGCCAAATTGCGAATGGAAGTAGACTCTGTGCCCGAAAACTTAGATGTTATCGAACGTAATATCAAACAATTAGAAATTGAACGTGAAGCCATTAAACGTGAAAATGACACCCGTAAACTGGAGTTGTTAAATGCAGAAATTGCCAACTTAAAAGAAGAAGGCAACGAGTTGAGAGCCAAATGGAATAGCGAAAAATCATTGATTGATAAAATTCAACAGGCTAAAATCGAAATTGAAGATTTGAAATATCAAGCTGAAAAAGCGGAGCGTGAAGGCGATTATGGAAAAGTGGCTGAAATACGTTACGGGAAAATTAAAGTAATTGAAGCGCAAATTGAAACCTATAAATCCGAATTGATTTCGATGCAAGGTTCTAACGCTATGATTAAAGAAGAAGTTGATAGTGAAGATATTGCCGATGTGGTAAGTCGTTGGACGGGTATTCCTGTAAATAAAATGCTGCAAAGCGAAAAAGATAAATTGCTGCAACTCGAAGAAGAACTGCACAAACGTGTTGTTGGTCAGGATGAGGCAATTGGAGCTGTGGCAGATGCTGTAAGACGGAGTAGGGCAGGGCTGCAAGACCCTAAAAGGCCTATTGGTTCATTTATTTTTCTGGGTACAACCGGCGTTGGTAAAACAGAATTGGCAAAAGCACTGGCCGAATACCTGTTCGACGACGAAAATATGATGACGCGAATTGATATGAGCGAATATCAGGAAAAATTCTCCGTTACACGTCTAATTGGTTCGCCTCCGGGCTATGTGGGATACGACGAAGGCGGTCAGCTTACCGAAGCCATTCGTCGTAAACCATACTCCGTAGTGCTATTCGACGAAATTGAAAAAGCGCATCCAGACGTTTTTAATGTATTGTTGCAAGTATTGGACGATGGCCGATTAACGGATAATAAAGGACGTACGGTTAATTTCAAAAATACCATTATCATTATGACCTCTAATATTGGTTCAGGATTGATTCGTGAGAATTTTGAAAAAATAACTGTACTGAATCACGACGAAGTAGTAGAACAAACTAAATTGCAGGTATTTGAAATGCTGAAACAAACCATTCGTCCCGAATTCCTGAACCGTATCGACGAACTGATTATGTTTGCTCCGCTCAACGAATCGCAAATTGAGGAAATAGTACGCTTGCAAATATCTCTGATACAGAAGACCTTGAAAGAAAATAGCATCGACTTAAATCTGACCGAAGCGGCCATTCATTATATTGCCGACGAAGGTTTTGATCCGCAGTTTGGTGCCCGCCCTGTAAAACGAGCCATTCAAAAGTTAGTGTTAAACGACCTAAGTAAGCAACTAATTGCAGGAACTGTGCATAATAACGAATCGATAACGGTGGATTACGATGGGGAAAAGCTGGTGTACAAGAACTAATTGATTATGAAATAATTAATCTACAAATTGGACATCTATTCCTTCTTTATTAAGTAGAGCAATTGACTTGGAACATATATTTCGGGTACAAATAAGCGTAACTTCCAATTCGGGAGCTACGCTTTTTATTTGTGCTGCAAAACCAACTATTTTCCGAGCATCTTTTTGAATAATTCGACTTTTAATAACTTTTACTAATGCTATTTTATTTGTACCAATTTCATTTAAAATTAACTTTGTTGGTAGTCCATAATAAACAGGATTCGTTTCCATAATGAAATTATTAGCTTCCTAAGACCCCATGCGTTCGATAATAATCGGCATAGTAATGCGATACATTATTAAACCTACTAAGAAAAGCAATAACGCTGCGGTACTGATAATTAAAAACATAAAACCACTTTGCGAAGCTTGACCTGTAAAAATGTCGCGTGCAAAAACGATAAGATGGGTAAATGGATTGATGTCGAACACAAAGCGTGCAAATCCCTTTTCCACTGGCTTTGGGAATATAACTGCCGACACATACATTATAAAAGGTAGCGCCATGGTTACTATTCTCGAAAAATCGGCTATCATGCTAAAAATGGAGTGAAAAAGCAGCCCAAGTGCAAAACCTACAATCATTAAGTCGAACATCACAAGTGGAAAAAATAGTGTAATCCACGTTGGATGCCAGCCCATAAAAGAGGATATAATGATAGTTACTACAAGTAAAATTACGATATTGAATAAAATTGTGTAAAAAGCATGAATAAGTAGTGCCTCGCGGGGAAAATTAAGTTTTGTGAGTAGCGATTTTCCACTGTTGACACACCCCATTGTGGTATTAAGACTTTGAGTAATAATTTGCCACATAAGCGTACCAGTGGTTGTAAACAAAGCGAATGACATGCCCGTAACTTGTACAGTGATAACTTTGGAACTATTCAGAAAAATCCACAACAAAGCGGTAACAAAAGCGGGTGCAAATGCCCAGAATATCCCCAAAAACGATTGGCGGTATTGTGCTTTAAGGTCGCGCTCAAATAATTGTCGACCCAAATTGTGCCCTAGCTTGAAATCTACCAAGATGGCTTTTATTAATGATAATAGCCCATTGGGCATAGATTGAGGACTGTATACGGTTTCTTTGAGCATTTTATTTTATTATATATTACGAAAAAGAGACAAATGATTTTAACTACGAATTGAAGATAAATTACGCAGATTACACGAATTTTTAATATGTTTTTTTTATTCGTGCAATCTGTGTAATTAGAATTATTTCATTCGTAATTGAAATCTTGAATTTAAAAAATTCTTTGTTTTTAAACACCAAGAGATGCTCTCACTGCTTCTACTTTAGCGTTAGCAGCTGCGTCGGCGGCATCGTACTCGGCGCGCGATTTCATTTCGCCACGTACTTCGATATAGAACTTAATTTTTGGTTCGGTACCCGATGGACGAACTGAAATTTTTGTGCCATCGGCAGTAAAATACTGAATAACATTGGAAGTTGTAGGCATGTCGAGCACACTTTCGTCGCCACTTGCCATATTTTTTAGTTTCAGCGTTTTGTAATCTTTGATTATAACTACAGGCGATCCAGCAATTTCTTTAGGAGGATTGGTGCGGAAATCGCTCATCATCTGTGCAATTTCTTCGGCGCCCGATTTTCCTTTACGTACTACCGAAATGCCTTTTTCTTTACCATAACCATATTCGATATAAATGTCCTGAAGCAGTTCATACATAGTTTTGCCATTGTCTTTTGCCCAAGCAGCAATTTCTGCCATCAACGTACAGCTCGACACAGCATCTTTGTCGCGAACAAATGTTTCCGGTAAAAATCCATAACTCTCTTCGCCACCACCAATATAGTTTTTGATGCCTTCGTTTTCGCGCATCACAGCAGCAATCCATTTAAAACCTGTAAAACAATCGTAACATTCAATGTTATTTTTTGAAGCTATTTCTTTAATAATTTCAGTTGTAACAATGGTTTTAACCACATATTCGTTGCCTTTTATTTTCCCCAATTCTGTCCAGCGACGAATGAGGTAATAAATAAACATCAATGCCGTTTGGTTTCCATTAACCAAAATCCATTCGCCATTGTTATTTTTCACGGCTATACCCAATCTGTCAGCATCGGGATCCGAAGCCATTACAATATCAGCATCTGTGGCAATGGCTTTTTTGATAGCCATATCCAATGCAGCAGGTTCTTCGGGGTTTGGCGAAATAACAGTAGGAAAATTGCCGCTCACCACATCTTGTTCGGGTACGTTTATCACATTGGTAAAGCCATAAGCACGCAAAGCACGTGGAATAAGAGCTACTCCAGTACCGTGAATAGGCGTGTACACTATTTTGAGATCGTTGTTACGTTCGATAGCTTCGGGCGAAAGTGAAATTGTTTTTACGGCATCGATATAAATTTTATCTACTTCTTCGCCAATAATCTGAATTAAATCAGGATTTCCAGTAAACTTAATATCGTCGACATTCGTAATTTTTACAACTTCGGTAATTACATTTTCGTCGTGTGGTGCTACCAATTGTGCGCCATCGTTCCAATAGGCTTTGTAGCCGTTATATTCTTTTGGATTGTGCGAAGCAGTAAGAATAATACCACTTTGGCAGCCGAAATGACGAATAGCAAACGAAACTTCGGGGGTAGGACGGAGGTCTTCGAACAAATATACTTTAATGCCGTTTGCCGAAAAAATATTAGCCGAAACTTCCGAAAATAGTCGACTATTGTTGCGACAATCGTGGCCTATTACAACACTTATTTGTGGAACATCCGTAAATTGAGCCTTCAGATAATTACTAAGTCCTTGTGTGGCAGCACCAACAGTATAAATGTTCATTCGATTTGTGCCCACGCCCATAATACCACGCAAACCGCCGGTTCCAAATTCTAAATCGCGGTAAAACGATTCAATCAATTCTGTTTTATCGTCGGCATCCATCATACGTTGGATTTCGGCTTTTGTTTCATCGTTGTAATTTCCATCGAGCCATGACTGAGCTTTAGCTACCACTTCGTTTAATAATGTGTTGTCCATAATAGAAAGTATGTTTTTGTTAAAAAATTATGTTTTTCAAATTTGAAAGGCTAAGATACAGCAAATTTTGCAAAAAGGGAGTAAAATTTATTATTAAAATTCGTTGAAAAATTATAACTGCCTAATAATGTGAATAATATAAACTAAACAAATTCAGTTGTTTTACTGTTACAATTGTCGTTTGAATAATTCTTTTATTTTTAGTAATTTTGCATCATTATATATAAAGTACTTTAAAATCACTTCATAAGTATTTTTCGGCATCAACAAATTCATGATAGATACAACCGTTTTTCATAATAAAAAAGTAGCCTTTCATACGCTGGGGTGTAAGTTAAATTTTGCCGAAACGTCGGCAATTGGCAAAAAAATGTCCGACGAAGGATTTGTAAAAGCTCGTGCGGGCGAACAAGCTGATGTGTGTGTTATTAACACATGCTCTGTTACCGATACTGCCGATCGCAAATGCCGTCAAGCT
Organism: Porphyromonas cangingivalis; assembly: GCA_945902955.1. GTDB lineage: Bacteria > Bacteroidota > Bacteroidia > Bacteroidales > Paludibacteraceae > Paludibacter. The sequence goes on along the minus strand of CAMDNO010000012.1, from coordinate 44,173 downwards.
ATAAGCAAGCTCAATAGGCTGCATCCCAATGCTATAATGGTTGTTACGGGATGTTATGCACAACTAAAACCCGACGAAATATCAAAAATCGAAGGCGTAGATTTGGTTCTCGGTGCTAACGAGAAATTCAGCATTTTAGATTATCTTCAAAATATTGAAAAAGATGCACCTGCCGAAGTTCATACTACTAAAATCAACAAAATTAAGGAGTTTGAGCCATCGTGTTCACGCGACGACCGCACCCGCTATTTTTTAAAAGTGCAAGATGGCTGCGATTATTATTGTACCTATTGCACCATTCCTTTTGCAAGGGGAAGGAGTAGGAGTGCTAATATTGAACAAACAGTACAAAAAGCGCACGAAGCTATTGAAGCTGGTGCCAAAGAAATTGTACTCACTGGAGTTAATATAGGTGATTTTGGAAAACTGACGGGCGAAAGTTTTTTTGATTTAATAAAAGCGTTTGATGCCATTGAGAGTGATGTGCGTTTTCGTATTTCGTCCATTGAACCGAACTTACTTACCGACGAAATAATTGACTATGTAGCTACCAGTAAACATATTATGCCGCATTTTCATATTCCACTTCAGTCGGGAACCAACGAAGTGTTGCAACTAATGAAACGCAAATACAACCGCGAACTTTTTGAACATAAAGTGCAAAAAATAAAATCGTTGATGCCACATGCTTTTATTGGCGTAGATGTGATAGTGGGCGTGAGGGGCGAAACGGCAGAACTGTTCGATGAGTCGTGCCGCTTCATCGACACCTTGGATATTTCGCAATTACATGTGTTTACTTATTCCGAACGTGCAGGTACAAAAATGCTTGATATTGAGCAAAATACGCCTATTTCAGAACGTAAAAAACGCAGCGATATTCTCCATTTATTATCCGATAAAAAAACGAAAGCTTTCTACGAAAATCAGATTGGAAAAACGTATCCCATATTGTGGGAAAGTCGCCATAACGGCGAAAATATGGTTGGTTTTACGACCAATTATGTTAAAGCAGAACGAACTTACGACAAAAATCGAGTGAATGCTGTGGAAATGATAACGCTTGGAGGGTGGAATGACGAAAAAACGGCGCTGGAAATTGAGAAATAAAGAGAATTTATTTAATTCTCTTTATTTTCAAAATCCTTACATCTTCAATAGGTCTATCCATTTTGCCGGTTTTAACCAACGAAATATTGCTTGCAATTTCCAATCCTTCAATTACTTCGCCAAAAACGGTATATGCTCCATCTAAATGAGGCGTGCCGCCAATTGTTTTATAATCGGTTCGTTGCTGTTCGGTTAGTTTTATGCCTTTTTTCTGCTCTAACGCGTCTAACTGCGCATCGGTAAATACTTTTCCTTTTACGATATAAAACTGACAGCCCGACGAAGCCCGTTCAGGATTAGCATCATCGCCTTCGCGAGCAGCTGCTAATGCGCCTTTTTTGTGGTAATATTTAGGATAAACAAATTCGGCAGGCACTGTATAGCCCACATCGCCCGAGCCGAGACTTGCTTTTGGTCCTGCATTTTTCGAATCGGGATCGCCCGCTTGAATCATAAAATCTTTTATTACACGGTGAAAAAGTACCCCTTCGTAAACACCCGCTTTCACAAGTTTCATAAAATTATCGCGATGTTGGGGCGTTTCGGCATAAAGTTTTACAACAATTGTACCTTCGGTAGTTTTAATTTTAAAAACGGGCTCTTTGTCGTTGCGTTTGGCACAAGAGCTTGTAAATAAAATACATGCAAGCAATAAAAAACTTAATTTTCTCATTTTGGTAACGATTTTATTGTGTTTTTTGAAAATTGAATGGCAAAAGTAATGAATAAATTTTTATATTTGCACTCGAACCTCAAAAAATGAACGTTATGTACGAATCACTTCTGGAACTTGATCCAGTACGAATAAATTTTTCGGCATCGGGGATGCACGCTATCAATATTATTCTCGGTTTTATTATGTTTGGCGTAGCATTAGATATTAAACCAGCCGTTTTTTTAGAACTTGTTAAAAAACCAAAATCGGTCATTCTTGGTCTTATTTCGCAAGTTATTGCATTGCCTATGATAACATTTATATTGGTAATTTTATTGTCGCATTTTATAACTCCCACGGTAGCTATGGGTATGATTTTAGTGGCAGCATGTCCAGGTGGTAATATCTCCAATTTCATTTCGTCGCTATCAAAAGCAAATACCGAACTTTCCGTAGGCCTAACTGCTACAACTACCTTATTTGCAACTATTTCCACACCATTTAATTTCGCTTTTTGGGGTGGTTTGTACAGCAACTATATTGATAAACACTCTACTCATATTTTGCAGCCTTTGGTTATTGATAATGCTCAAATGTTTCAAACTGTTTTTATTCTGCTCGGAATTCCGCTAATAGCTGGAGTTTTATTTGCTCGGCTTTTTCCAAATATCACCAAAAAGCTTTTTCGAGCCACACAAATTCTGTCTATTGTATTTTTTATTGCCATGGTAGTATTGGCTTTTGCCAATAATTTTGATTTATTTTTAAAATACATTTATCTCATATTTTTTATTGTATTAATCCACAATGGATTGGCGCTGCTTACAGGCTTTGGATTAGCTACTATTTTTAAAATACCATGTTTGGATAGACGTACCATAACAATCGAAACAGGAATTCAGAATTCTGGTTTAGGGCTCGTACTTTTATTTAATCCAAAAATTTTTCCGCCCGATTTGGCTGTGGGAGGCATGTTGTTTATCGTGGCTTGGTGGGGGATTTGGCATATTATTTCGGGCTTGGGAATTGCTTTTTATTGGAATAAAAAATCGAAAATAAGTAGAAATTTAATCAACCACAACAGATGCTTGCAAACGATAGAGTGAAATTGAGAGCCGTAGAGCCCGAAGATTTAGAAAAATTATATGCATGGGAAAACGATACATCGCTTTGGGATGTGGGCAACACCCGGCAGCCTTATTCGAAGTTTGCACTCAAACAATATGTCGAGGAGGTAGAAAAAAATATATACGAATCAGGACAGTTGCGTTTTATGATTGTGGAAATAGTTGGTGGTGAAACTATTGGTACGGTAGATTTATTCGATTTCGATATTCATAATAGTCGTATTGCTTTCGGGTTATTTGTAGATAAAAAATTTCAAGGACATGGATTTGCAACATCTACATTGCGATTAATTGAGAATTATATATTCGATTTTTTGAATGTGAATCAATTGTATTGCCATATTTCAGCTTCGAATGTAGCAAGTAGGCGTATGTTCGAAAAAGAGCATTATGAAACAAATGGTGTTCTTAAAAATTGGATACGATCGGTAAATGGATTTGAGGATATTATTGTTTTTCAACGATTTAGGTGAGGAGTAATAAACTGCGAGAAATGACTAAGACCCTTTAAGAGGTTGGGGGTCGAAACCTAAAATTAGATCGAAAGTTGTGTCCTTTCGGTGAAGCTCAGATATATAAAATTAAATATTTAACAATGTAAAATCGATTTTTTGGCAAAATAATTTTTGTAGGTATAGAAAATAACGTATTTTTGCAGTGCTAATTAGTACTAACAAAAATTTTAAACAAAATGGCTTACGTAATTTCAGAAGATTGTATTGCTTGCGGATCATGCATCAGCGAATGTCCTGTAGACGCAATTTCAGAAGGTGATATCTATGTTATCGACGCAGATGTTTGCACCGATTGTGGCACTTGTGCTGATGTTTGTCCTTCAGAAGCAATCAGTCCGGTTAATTAATAGATTAACCATGGTTTTTACAAAAGGCTGTATGATTTATTTCGTACAGCCTTTTCTGTACATGCGTAGAGCATAATATTCAAAATTTATTTTGCTAAACTAAGTATTTCGTTTTGTAGTTTGATTAGTTTATTTCGTTCGTTTTCAGAAAGTAACAAGTAACGTATTGATGCAATCGTACTTTTAAAAACTTTATACCATTTGAAAGCTACATTGCCTAATATTAAAAATAAGAAGATAAAAAGTGGAAAGTAGTAGAATGATATTGATAAAAGATTACAAATTAAAACTATTTGTAAGGTATAAAAAAGTGGGAATGTGAGTATTCCAATTACAAATTGAATTGAACTGAAAAATCCTTCGAATTCTACATTTAGCATTTTTCGAATCCAAACCGGTACAAAAAATGCAAAAAGATTTGTTAGTAAACCCACCGAAAAAAATGGAAATGTTGTTATTAGTAATATGATTTTCAGTAAAATAGGTTTTATTAATCTTTTATCTGTCACATTTCTATCCTTAATTCGATACTTTTCTAATTGATGTTTGTATTCTGAAGTAATTTTTTTTAGTTTTTCAAGTATTTCAGGATTTGTTTTTTCTTCTTCACAAAGCTTGTCGGCTACTTGTTTGCGAGTTTGGTATTTCACAAACGTTGAAGGTTCTAAATTTTTAGCTTTTAGTAAGTTAAGTTGGCAAAAGTCTACGGTTGATAAAATAGTATCGTAATTATTTGTGGAATCGATGTGCAGAATTAGTTTTTCTAATCTCTTTTTCAGCTCATCTTTTATTTCGTTGGTAGCTTTTGGTGGATTTTCGGAGTAACTTTGACTATAATCCAAAACATTAATTGGTTTTCCGATATTAATAATCAGATGCTTACCAAAATTATAAATATCGCCATAATCTATTCCAACAGGCACAATCTGAATTGGATTTTTACTGTTATTTTGCTGCTGTGCCGAAAAAGCAACACGAAAAATACCTTTTACCAAAGGACGTACATTGTGTTCAATTTCCTGATTTCCTTCGGGCATAATGCATAGCGTGTGGTTGGCTTCGAGCAGCTCGGTACATTCGTCGAAAACTTCGTTGTTTTTACCCAAATTATCAAACCCATCGCGCATTCGAAACGCAGGCATTATTTTTACGAACCGTAAAAATTTAGCCACATTTTTATTTTTAAATATATCTGAGCGAGCTAAAAACGAGGTGGAAATGTTTTTTGGAGTAATGTACGCAGCAACCAAAGCGTCCATCAACGCATTGCGATGGTTTGGTGCAAGAATATAGCCGCCATTGGTCGGAATATTTTCGATTCCCGTAACAATAATTTCACCGTAATAAAAGCGAAAAGCCCTTAGTACTGAGCTTCGTAGAATACGATATGTGAGAGGCAAATCATATATTTTCGACATATTTCAGTTACAGCTTTAAATGCTACTATTTAACCAAAAATCTTTTTAAAAAAGCCTTCTTTTTTTACGGGATAATCGCTCACGAGCTGAGTAGGAGCTGGCTTCAGAGGATTTCCGGAAGCTATCATTTGATAAATGACTCCCCAATCGGGCAAACCACCCAAATTACGATCGTCGATAAACACATCAGCTTTGAGCTTACGTGGTTGATTATCCGATTCTTTTTCTTCGATGTAATTATTGTTTACGGCAAAAAATTCAAGTCCTTTCAATTTGCAAAATTCTACGGCCTCATCTAATTCACGTCCTTCGCGCACTGTCCAAAGTATAAGACATGCTTGAAAGTCTTTTTGTATTTTAAGCAATGTGTCGATAGCAAAAGGAATCTCTTTACCTATTCGTGGGTATTCGTGAGTAACTATTGTTCCGTCGAAATCTACGGCTATTGTAAGCATAAATGGTTAATTATTAATTGTTAATGGTTAATTGTTAATGTTCAATTCTGTACAAATTTTTGCTTCGGTAGGTTTGCAAAAAAACAAGGCAATAGCAGCTATTCCAGCGCAAAAAATCATTGATTGTGAGTTCATAATGTAAAAAAATAAAACACCAAGCACCAATCCAAGTCCGATAATAGTAATACGAATGACTCCTGCTTTTCGGTAGTTTTCCAAGCGTTTATTTTCATCTTCTAAAAGTGCCCATTGCTTTGTCAATTTATTAAAATAGCCCAATACAAACGGTATTGAACCTATGATAAAAATGATTAACATGGTATTTACTATGGTTCCTGTTTGGCTTAATGGATTTAATATAAAACCAGATTTTAGAATATAAAAACCCGATGTGGCAGCTGCAATAGCTGCAATATAAACGCTATAATAAGCTATTTGTAATTGTCGGAGAGTTTGTTTTAATAGTGTTTGTGTCATTTATTGATTATTTATACGAATTTGTAAATTCTACTCGGTTTACAATGGAGCGTCCCAGTGTAACTTCGTCGGTATATTCGAGCTCGCCACCCACCGATACACCCCGTGCAATGGTGGTGATTTTCAGGTTTTTGGGAGCTAATTTTCTGAAAATATAAAAATTTGTTGTGTCGCCTTCCATTGTAGTACTTAGAGCAAGTATAACTTCTTTTACGTCGCCGGCAGTTACTCTATTTACCAAGCTTTCAATTTCGAGTTCGGCAGGGCCAATGCCGTCCATGGGCGAAATAACGCCACCCAGCACATGATAAAGCCCTTTGTATTGCTGTGTGTTTTCGATGCTCATCACATCTTTTACCGTTTCTACAACGCAAATCGTACCAGCATCGCGCGATTTATTGCTACAAATACCACATACTTCGGTATCCGAAATGTTGTGGCAAACGGTGCAATACACAATGTCGCGACGGAGTTGAATCATTGAATTACCAAAACTTTCGACCTCACTTTTTTCTTTTTTCAGCAAATGCAATACCAATCGGAGCGCAGTTTTGCGTCCAATTCCTGGTAATTTGGCAAATTCCTGAACGGCATTTTCGAGTAGTGCCGACGAAAATAAAGGTTGACTCACGTTTGTAGCGTTATTTTTTTAATTCATTTTTGGAGTGCAAATTTACGAAAAATATCGGTAACATTCAATTTAAAAAGACCAAGGTATTTGTTATATGCTTTTTTACTAACTTTGCGCACAATTTTTATAAAATGTCGGGAATACTTATTTTAATAATCATAGCTATCTATTTTTCAATATTATTGCTAATTTCGTTTGTAGTAAGTAGAAATAGTGTTGATAATGAGGCGTTTTTTTTGGGTAATCGCAAATCGCCCTGGTGGGTGGTTGCCATTGGTATGGTTGGTTCATCCATTTCGGGCGTGAGTTTTGTGTCGGTACCAGGCATGGTGCGTGGCATCGATTTTACATATATGCAAACTGTTTTCGGCTTTTTTTTCGGTTATTTAATTATTGCAAATGTGTTACTGCCCCTGTATTATCGGCTTCAACTCACTTCAATATATACCTATTTGGAGCAGCGTTTTGGAAAAAATGCTTACAAAACGGGCGCTTCGTTTTTTTTACTCTCCAAAACCATTGGTGCAGCAGCGCGATTGTATGTAGTAGCGGCTATTTTGCAAACTGTTGTATTTGATGCTTGGAAAGTGCCTTTTGCTTTAACTGTTTGTGGCACAATTTTTTTGATTTGGCTTTATACCTATCGGAGTGGCATTAAAACCATTGTTTGGACTGATACTTTACAGGCAATAATCATGATTGTGGCTCTAATACTATTAGTTTTTCAAGTGGCATCGCAGTTGAATATTCATGAAGGTTCACTTTTCTCAGCCCTACTAAATCAGGAGCAGGCAGTAATATTTGTATTCGACGATTGGCATTCGAAGCAGAACTTCTTCAAGCAATTTTTTAGTGGCATTTTTATAGCTATCGTAATGACCGGGCTGGACCAAGATATGATGCAAAAAAACTTGACTTGCAAGAATTTGAAAGATGCTCAGAAAAACATGTATTCGTACGGAATTTCTTTTGTACCCGTCAATTTGCTATTTTTGACTTTGGGCTTAATGTTACTCATGCTTGCAGCTCAAAACGGAATTGCGCTACCCCAAAAATCGGATGAAATACTGACCATGTTTGCAACAAATTATTTAGGGCAAACTGTATTGTTACTTTTTATTGTCGGTATTGTGGCGGCAGCGTTTTCGAGTGCCGATTCGGCTTTAGCAGCCCTCACAACTTCTTTTGCTGTAGATATTCTGGGCGTTCAACATCAAGATTCGATAACAGCCGCACGCAAACGTAAACAAATACACATAGCTATATCGGTGCTTTTTGTGCTCATTATACTTGCATTTGATGCAATTAACAACAAAAGCGTGATTGATGCCATTTATATTATTGCATCCTATACTTATGGCCCCTTGCTCGGAATGTTTGCTTTCGGACTATTTTCTAAAATGAAAACGGAAGATAAATTTATTCCATATATAGCAATTATTTCACCTGTTTTATGCTTTGGTTTAAACTACTTATTCGACGTTTTATTTAACTATAAATTTGGGTATGAATTGTTAATGCTAAACGGAATGCTTACTTTTTTTGGAATGTGGGCATTTCGTAAAAATAAATATGCTTAATTTCACTTTGTAAAATTTAAGTTTTTCAAGTTTTTGAATTAACTTTGCTGTCCTATTAAAAAAAAACTTCACAAAACGAATGTTTAGCATAAAAACCATTGATTTGTATGTATTTAAAAGATTTATCACCCTGTTTGTGATGACTTTTTTAATTTGCATCTTTATATTATTAATGCAATTTTTGTGGAAACATTTCGACGAAATGATAGGTAAAGGCATTGGTTTTGGTGTTATAGCAGAGTTTTTTTTGTATGCTATGACCTCGTTGGTACCTATGGCGCTTCCGCTTGCTATTCTTTTGGCTTCGCTGATGACTTTCGGAAACTTGGGCGAAAATTTTGAACTAACAGCCATGAAATCAGCTGGTATTTCGCTCTTTCGAATTATTCGTCCGCTGATGTTTTTTATTGCTTTGATTGCTGTGGGTGCTTTTTATTTTTCGAATAATGTGTTACCTATTACTCAATCGAAACTTTGGACTTTAATTTATTCAATGAGGCAAAAATCACCCGAATTAGATATTCCTGTCGGTGAATTTTATTCGGGTATAAATGGCGTAAACCTTTATGTACGCGAAAAGGAAAATGGTTTGTTGAAAGACATGATGATTTATGATTTTTCGAATGGTTTTGACAATGCAACTGTGATGCTTGCCGATTCGGGTAGGATAAAATTGAGCGAAGATAAAAAATATTTAATGCTCCAATTGTTTGATGGTGAGAGCTTTGAAAATTTAAAAAGTCAGAGTTTTAGTACCAATGCAAATAGTATTCCTTATCGAAGAGAATCGTTTGGAACTAAAGAAATTTTGATTGATTTTGATTCGGATTTTACGCGCTATGATGAAAGTATTCTCCAAGATCAGTTTTTTAGTAAAAATATAGCTCAATTGGCAGTTTCTATCGATTCATCTTCAAAAGTTGTAGCGCAGCGGCAAAATGAACAAGCTGCCGAAATGGTGCAAAGGCGTTATTTTGGTCGGGAAACCGCTTGGAATCGTTCGCTCGAAATGGGTGAAAATATACAGATAGAAAACTATAATCCGGATACCTTGTTTAATAAATTAGATAAGCCGCAAATGGAAAATGCAATAATGATTGCACTTCAAAAAGCCAATGAAATGAAGGGTCAGATTGAGTTTCAGAAGCTAAACTTAGGTGAGCCAACACTTTATGTAAGCAGACATGCTATCGAATGGCATCGTAAATTTACGCTTTCGTTTGCTTGTTTAATTTTTTTCTTTATTGGAGCACCGCTTGGAGCTATTATTCGTAAAGGTGGTCTTGGTGCGCCGGTTGTTATTTCGGTGGTCATGTTTATTATTTATTATATAATTGATAATACAGGTTATAAAATGGCGCGCGAAGGTTTGTGGACTGCATTACAAGGAATGTGGCTCAGTTCATCGATATTGCTTCCTATTGGAGTATTTCTTACGTACAAAGCAGCAGTAGATGCTGTACTTTTCAATACCGAAGAGTATGCAAAAACATTCCAAAAAGTAAAGAGCTTTATTGAGATTAAAATCTTAAAAATGAATAATGAACCAATCAATAAATGAACTAATTTACGAATCAACCGATGAACTAATTAACGAATCAACCGATTAACTAATTAACGAATCAACCAATCAACAATTCAACTAATTAACAAAATATATGGAATCAGTATTAAATACAATCGACGAAGCATTAACCGATTTAAAAGCCGGTAAGGTAGTGATTGTTGTTGACGATGAAGATCGTGAGAATGAGGGAGATTTTATATGTGCTGCAGAAAAAATGACCCCGGAAATTGTAAATTTTATGATTACGCACGGGCGTGGTTTACTCTGTGCGCCACTAACTGAAGAGCGTTGCGTAGAGTTAGATTTCGAAATGCAAGTACAAGCAAATACCTCAATACATGGAACGCCGTTTACGGTAAGTATCGATAAATTAGAAGGTTGCACTACTGGTGTGTCGGCAGCCGACCGCGCCGCCACTTTTTTGGCATTGACCGACCCTAACTCAAAACCCGAAACTTTTGGCCGTCCGGGTCATGTATTTCCATTGAGAGCACGATCCAAAGGTGTTTTACGACGAGCTGGGCACACCGAAGCGGGCGTGGATTTGGCACGACTGGCCGGACTTTCGCCAGCGGCGGCTTTAATTGAAATTATGAACGAAGATGGTAGTATGGCACGCTTACCACAGTTGATTGAAATGGCTCAAAAGTTTGATTTGAAATTGGTATCGATTAAAGACTTAATTGCTTATCGTTTGAAATCGGAATCGTTGGTAGAAAAAGGAGTTAAGGTAAATATGCCAACAGCATTTGGAGAGTTTAAACTGATAGCTTTCAAGCAATTATCCAACGGATTGGAGCATGTAGCTTTGATAAAAGGAGAATGGGAAAAAGAAGAGCCAATTTTGGTTCGCGTGCATTCGTCGTGTGCAACGGGCGATATTTTTGGCTCCATGCGCTGCGAATGTGGCGAACAATTACACAAATCGATGGAGATGATTGAAAAAGAAGGTAAAGGAGTGATTGTGTATATGAATCAGGAAGGACGTGGCATAGGTTTGATGAACAAAATGAAAGCATACAAACTTCAGGAAGAGGGCATGGATACAGTAGATGCAAATTTACATCTTGGTTTTAAGGCCGACGAGCGCGATTATGGAGTGGGAGCTCAGATATTGCGAGAGTTGGGTGTTTGTAAAATAAAATTATTAACTAATAACCCTATAAAGCGCATTGGTTTAGAGGCTTATGGATTGTCGATAGTTGAAAATGTGCCTATCGAAATTCAGCCAAATAAATACAATGCATTTTATATGCAAACTAAAAAACTGCGTATGGGGCACACATTAAATTATTCAAAATGAAAAAAGTTTTTGTAAGTGGATGTTATGATATGCTACATAGCGGACATGTGGCGTTTTTCGAAGAGGCTGCTTCGCACGGCGAATTGTATGTGGGCATCGGATCGGACAAAACGATTAACGAACTTAAAGCTCGGAAAACGATTAATTCGGATGCCGAACGCTTGTATATGGTAAAATCGTTGAAAACAGTAAAAGACGCTTGGATAAATAGAGGTGGTGGTTTGCTTGATTTTTTAGAAGAGCTTAAAGAACTGAAGCCAGATATATTCTTTGTAAATGCCGATGGGCACACAGCTGCCAAGGAAGAAGTTTGTAAAGAAATGGGCATCGAATATGTTGTTAGTAAGCGCGTTCCACACGGAAATTTACCAACACGTTCTACCACATCGCTTCGTAAAGAATGCTTAATTCCCTATCGCATCGATTTGGCTGGAGGCTGGATGGATCAGCAGTATGTAAATTATTTAGCATCAGGTCCTGTAATTACAATTAGCATTGAACCCGATTTTGAATTCAACGACCGCAGCGGAATGTCAACAAGTAGCCGCAAAAAAGCCATTGAGCTTTGGCAAACTGATATACCACAGGGCGACCGCACTAAACTTGCTAAGACACTCTTTTGTTTCGAAAATCCACCCGGAACAAAGTACATAAGTGGCTCTCAGGATTCGTTGGGTATAGTGATGCCGGGTATGAATTATTTGTTGTACAACAACGATTATTGGCCTGTGGAAATTAATAGTTGTGTTGAAAATGAATTGCTTACATGGATAGAAGAACGCGTGTGGATGGTTCCACTTTATCCACGTGCTGCTTCGTATGATGTGCTTGCCAATACTTCGATTGATAAAGAAAGTGTAGAAAAATTGGGTGCTGCCGCCGATAACTGTTGGAGGGCGATAAGGTCTAAAAATGCTGTTGAAACAGGAAAAGCTATAACCGAAAGCTTTGAAGCACAGATTCGTATGTTTCCAAATATGGTAAACGAAGACATTTTAAACCAAATTGAATTACACAAAACCGATACTTTGGGATGGAAAGTAAGTGGAGCTGGTGGTGGAGGATATCTGATTTTTTTTAGCGAAAAACCTGTAAAAAATGCTATTCAAATCCGCATCAGAAGAAGTTAATGTGATGAAATCTTGATTAATAAATACTCTTTTTTTTTACTTTTTTTTGAATGAAAATAATTGATGCTGAATTGCTTGCAAAATTATCGAAGCAAGCCGAAAATAATGAACGATTAAGAAAAAATTACAATTTACATAGTGCATTGAGTGATAATGTTCAACGTTTGCTGAATGCTTTGGAGCCTGGAACAGAATTACCGATACACAGACACCTACACACCGACGAAACTTACATTGTTTTAAGTGGAAGTTTGAATGTATTATTGTACAATGACAAGAAAAAGCTTACTCAAACGGTTTTTCTCGACCCGCAAAAAGGAAAGTATGGAATATCTGTTCCGGCTGGAAAATGGCACACAGTGGAAGTTCTTGAAAAAGGTACAGTGATTTTCGAAGTTAAACAGGGACCGTATACACCGCTCGAAGATAGTGATATAATGTATTTGTAGCTTCCGACGCTATTTATTTATCATAATTCTAACAAATCACCATAATTTGGTATTTGTTCAAAAAAAGAATAGCGGCAATTTGTTGTATCTACTTGGCATGCAAAGTGTTCGATACCATTACTGATAATCAAAAAGTCAACTTTTAGTTTTGAATTATATACAGCAGCTTGGTCGAAAGTAGCTTGATTGAGTTTAATTTGTGGAGCTTTAAATTCAATCAATACATAAGGATTAAAATCCGGATTATAAATCACTGCATCGCATCTCTTTTTTTGACCATTAAGTTCAATTTGCTTTTCGATGGCAATATACGAAGCTGGATATTTTTTTTCATCAATCAAAAAACGGATGAAATTTTGCCTCACCCATTCTTCGGGTGTTAGGGCAATAAATTTTTTCCGTAAGTTATCAAAAATATATTCTCTTTCGTTTTGAATTTTTATACGAAATTTATATTCAGGTAGATTTAATTGCAACATTATTTATTACTTTTGCCTTCAAGAAAGTTTTTAATTCTCAAATTTTAAACGCTAAGATAGAACAAATTTTCAGAAATCCAAAAGCTTTGTCGTTTCTCAAATCGACTTTTGACTTCGGACATTTGACTTATTTACACAAATAAAACATGAAAACAAGACGTGACATTGTCGAAAATTGGTTACCACGCTATACCAAGCGACCATTAAATGAATTTACAGAATACATTCTACTCACAAATTTTAATAATTATGTTGAGCTTTTTGCCGAATGGCATGGGGTTCCTGTTTTAGGAAGGGATGGTACCATGATAAATGCATCGGCAAATGGTATAACAATTATAAATTTTGGTATGGGTAGCCCCAATGCTGCCATTATAATGGATATTTTGTCGGCGATTGAACCAAAAGCAGTTTTGTTTTTGGGAAAATGTGGCGGTTTGCGCGATAAAAATAAAATTGGCGATTATATACTTCCGAGTGCTGCTATTCGTGGCGAGGGAACTTCGAACGATTATTTTCCGCCCGAAATACCTGCTTTGCCGGCTTTTAGTTTGCAACGTGCTGTTTCGTCTAACATTCGCGACTTTGGCAAGGATTATTGGACAGGAACAGTGTATACTACAAATAGACGTGTATGGGAACACGACGAAAAATTCAAAGATTACCTGCGAGCTACTCATGCTATGGCTATTGATATGGAAACAGCTACACTCTTTTCGGTTGGATTCTACAATAGTATTCCACTTGGAGCGTTGTTACTTGTGTCGGATATGCCACTGCTTGCCGATGGTATTAAAACAAGCGAGAGTGACAAAAAAGTTACTTCAACATTTGTAGAAGAACACCTTAAGATTGGCATTAAATCGCTATCTTCGTTAATGAATAATAGTAAAACAATTAGGCATTTGAGGTTTGAATAGATGGCAAAGCAAGGCATAACTTTCGAACAAGTAATGAGCGATTTACGTCGTAAAGCTTATAAACCCATTTATCTTTTGATTGGCGAAGAGGCTTATTATATCGATAAAATATCAGATTATATTCAAAACACTGTTTTGGACGAAAGTCAGCGTGAGTTCGACCTTACAGTAGTTTATGGCAAAGATACCGATTTGGTAACTATTATAAATGCAGCCAAACGCTACCCCATGATGTCGCCATTTCAGGTGGTGATTGTAAAAGAAGCACAGTCGATAAAAGATTGGGAGCCAATGCAATACTACCTTACTAATCCATCTCAAACCACTATTCTTGTATTTGCTTACAAATATGGTTCGCCCGATAAACGTAAAAAGTGGGTACAGGATATTTCGAAAATAGGAGTGGTTTTTGAGTCGGAGAAATTGCGCGATTACGAAATGGGCGCTTGGATAAATGCTTATTCGCGAAGCAAAAATGTAACTGTTGATGTAAAAGCCATTCAAATGCTCACCGAGTTTTTGGGAACCGACTTGAGCAAAGTGGCAAATGAAATGGATAAATTGCTACTCACAAAACCCGCAAACACAACCGTTATTACACCCGAGCAGGTTGAAAAAAATATTGGTATAAGTAAAGATTTTAATGTGTTCGAATTGCAAGATGCTCTTATTGAGCGCAATGTGTTAAAAGCTAATCGTATTATTCGTTATTTTGCAGATAATAAGAAAAATAATCCTTTGGTTATGGTGTTACCACAGCTGTTTACTTTGTTCTCGAACTTGATGATTTATCATTATTTGAAAGATAAAAGCCAAGCTTCAGTGGCTTCGGAATTGAAGATAATTCCTTTTTTTGTAAAAAAATACGAAATGGCAGCCAAAAACTATGGAGCATGGAAAACTATGAACATAATAAGCTGGATTCGCGAAACCGATGCTCGCAGCAAAGGAGTAGATAGTAATGGAGTGGAAGATGGTGAATTGATGAAAGAATTGGTTTTTAAAATTCTACATTAAACACATTTTAAAAAATAGATAGTTGAAAAAAAAAAGGAGTGAATTTCCTGTTTTTTTGTCGGAAATAATACTACATTTTGTAGTATTATTTTTTTTGTGCATGAATGAGCTTAGTTAGATACATGGGAAAATGTTAGTTTTGCTCGAAATCGAATATCTTTTATCAAAAACGAATAATAGTATATGTCAATTTTCCAAAATCCTACTATTTGAAATGTAGATTTTGAAGGAAAATTGCTTTTCTATCTTAGTTTAGCTTTCTTTATTAGGTTTAATTAACATTTTTGATAAGTTGTAATTCTTCGATTTCGAATATATATAGTTTAAAATCAATAGGTTATTGTAAATAAAAAAATTGTGAGTTAAAATCAAAAATAAGTTGTAATTATAGAATAATATCAGAAAAAAGTGATTATATTTGAGTATAATTAATTGAAAATAAGAGATATATAGAAATATATTTTTTGCTACAAAATTAGCCTTAAAATGTAACAAAATGTATTACCAAACGCAATTTGATTTCAGAGTAAAGTAGAAGATTTGTGTAGCAATTTATATTACAACAGATGTATTAATTTTTGTTTTAATTTTTGCAATAAAAATTGAATTTTATGAGTTATCTATTATTAAGTAATTTGTTTTTTGGATCAGCCATTGTATCGGTATTCTTATCGTTTTTGGCTCTTCGTTTACGAAAAAATTCAGCAAATAAATCGCTCTCTTTTTTATTCCTTGCCACCGCTTTGTGGTCGTGTTTTTACGGCTTAGAGTTGATAAGTAGCAGCTATTCTCAATTGCACACCTATATAATATTGGAGTATTTAGGTATAGCTACTATTCCGGTGTTTTTATTGATTTACACATCAATATATTGTGGTAGAGATAGTTGGCTAAATAATGCAACTGTAGTTTCGCTTTTTTTAATTCCGGTTGTAACAATTGTTTCTGTAGCA
Organism: Porphyromonas cangingivalis; assembly: GCA_945902955.1. Classification (GTDB taxonomy): domain Bacteria; phylum Bacteroidota; class Bacteroidia; order Bacteroidales; family Paludibacteraceae; genus Paludibacter. Next base: position 28,040 of record CAMDNO010000012.1, on the reverse strand, counting down.
ACTAATAATTACCATCATTTGTTTTATTTGCAAAGTAGCATTGTTGATGCAGGTGCTTATTTTTTTCATAGTTTTGAGCCCGGAAATTTATATTGGTTACATATTATTTATTCCTACACATTAATTTTTGTATCTGTTTTAATGCTTTCGAAAATGTACATTCGTGTTTCAACCGAACATCGTACTCGAGTTTTCATTATACTAATTAGCTCAATAATACCTTCGTTTATAAGTTTTTTGTATGTACTTGGTATTCGCCCCGAGGGAAATATTGATTTAACTCCAATAGGTTTTTTAGTAATGGGTATAATAATGATTTTTGCATCCATCAACAAAGGGCTTCTTGATATTAAACCTATGGTTCTTAACTCTTTATTCGAAAGTATACCCGATGCCATTTTTGTTTTAGATTTGAGTGGTGAAATTACAAACACAAACCCCAAGGCAGTAGATATGTTATTGAAGGGCGACTTAGATAGTAGCCGTATAAAAATGATTATTGAGTCGGACAAATACATTACCAACTCGGAAAATAATGTTAGCTTTTTGGAAATAAAATTTGATGAAAAGTCGTATAGAGTAGAAAAAAATAACATTACCGACAGGCGTCTACGAGTGATTGGTACTATGTTTTTGATTATTGATGTAACGCAAGAAAAGCGGTATCGCGATGCTTTGTCGCAGAGTGAAGATCAATACAAATTGTTGTTCGAAAATGCGCAAGAAGCCATAGTTGTTATACAAGAGAAGCGTTTTGTGTTTTTTAATCCCATGTTGGCAAAAATGACGGGCTACGAAAGTTCTGAATTGCAAGCTATGCATTTATCGCAATTAATTCACCCCGACGATTTGCATATAATTACAACTATTTATTCCAAAATAGCCGAAGGTGATACAATACTTCAAAAAACTTATTTTCGATTAATTGGAAAACTGGGAAATATTTGCTGGGTGGAATTTAGTTCGATTCTTATCGACTGGAATGGAAAACCAGCAGGGCTGATATTTGTAAATGATGTGAATGCGCAAAAGCAATCGGAGGAATTAAAAGAGCTGTTAATTAAAATTTCGAATACCTATATTAATGCACCTATCGACAATTTTTCAGAAACAATAAATGGTTCGTTGTGCGAGATGGGGAAATTTGTAAATGCCGACCGCTCGTATATTTTCGATTACGATTGGGTGGCAAATATATGTAATAATACTTTCGAATGGTGTGAAGAAGGAATATCTTCAGAGATGGAAAACCTACAAGAAATTCCGCTCGATTATATTCCTCAATGGGTTGAAACGCATAAAAAAAATGCGCCGATGTATGTTGATAATGTGCAGGAATTGGAGCCGGAAAGTGGTTTGCGTCAAATTTTGGAACCTCAGGAAATTAAAAGTTTGATAACCATCCCAATGATGGATAACACAAAATGTATTGGTTTTGTAGGATTCGATTCGGTAAAAGCCTACCATAAATATTCCGATACTGAAAAGGATCTTTTACAGGTTTTTTCGCAAATGATTGTGAATTTATTCAATCGTAAACATGCCAACGATTTGCTTCAAAATCAGATTAATGTGCAACGATTGATTAATAAAATTTCGTCGGATTTGGTAAGTGTTGATAACCGGAATATTGATGAAAAAATAAATCGCATGTTACAAGAAGCAGGTGAGTTTTTTGGCGTGGATAGAAGTTATATTTTGCGCTATTCGCAAAACCTTATCATCGAAACAAATACCCACGAATGGTGTGCGCAAGGCGTTCGTTCGCAAATGGAAACAATTACAGACGTGGATATTAATACTTATCCATGGTGGAAAAAACAAGTAGAAAAAAAGCAAATTGTATATATTGAAAATATTAAAAATCTTACGGACATAACTGAAAGTGAGCATGCTGAATTTGACAGACAGGGTATAAAAACTTTACTTTGTTTTCCAATTATAAATAATAATATTTTGATGGGCTATTTTGGGTTTGATTCGGTATCCAAAGTATGTTTATGGAACAAAGATCAGATTGCAGTAATAGAAACATTGGCAAATATTTTGGCCGATGCATTAATAAAAGTAGAAACAGAAATAGAATTAATTCGTTCCAAAGAGCTTGCCGAAGCAGCCAGCGTAGCAAAATCAAATTTCTTGTCGAATATGAGTCACGAAATTCGCACACCGCTCAATGGTGTAATTGGTTTTACTGAACTACTTCGCACAACTACACTCAATAAATCGCAGCGTGAATACCTCGAGAATGCTATAACGTCGGCAAACTCGCTTTTGGGTGTGATAAGCGATATACTCGATTTTTCGAAAATTGAATCTGGAAAAATGGAGCTCGAATCGGTAAAAACTGATATCATTCAGTTGTTCGAAAACGCATCGGACATTATCAAAGTTATGGCTTCGAACAAAGGTTTGGAATTGTTGCTCAATATAAGTCCCGATATTCCTCGGTTTGCCTATATCGACCCTATTCGTACCAAACAAATACTTGTAAACTTACTTAGCAATGCGGTGAAATTTACCCATACGGGCGAAATTGAATTGAGTTTAAATTTTGAGTTGGTTACCCAAAACGAAGGTATATTCAAAGTTAGTGTCCGCGATACAGGTATTGGTATTAAGGATTCGGACCGACATAAACTGTTTAAAGCATTTTCGCAAGCCGACACTTCGACAACTCGCCGGTATGGTGGAACTGGTCTTGGATTGATTATTTCGAATTCGCTGGCACGTCAGATGGGAAGTAGTATTGAGTTTAAAAGCGAATACGGCGTGGGTACAACCTTTAGTTTTGATATTTTTAGCACATTTGAATGTGGAGAAATGCTTGATTATAAAAATATTAAAAATCTGAATACAGTATTGTTTATCGATGACAATGCCAATAATCGTTCCATTATGGAACTTAATTTTGAGTTTTGGAAAATTAAATTTACCGGGGCTCAAAGTGGTGCCGAAGCGCTAAATTTATTACAAAATGGTAAGGAGTTCGATCTTATTATTGTAGATTATCACATGCCCGATATGGATGGATTAGAAACTATTCGGCTTATTCGGAAAGTGCTTGATGAAAGTCGCAAAAATCAATCAATCATTATGCTTCACAGCTCCTCCGACGACTTAGTGTTGCACGAAAAAGCAAAAGAACTGAATGTTAAATATCTATTAACTAAGCCTGTAAAGCAAGACGAATTGTATTATTACCTCAATAGTATAAATAGTACAGATAATGTTGATGACAACAATTTGGATTCCAATTCGGCAATTGCACACAGTGATGCAAAAATTGATGCTAATAAAGAAATTTGTATTCTTGTAGCCGAAGATACACCTATGAACATGTTGGTAATTGGTAATATGCTTCATACTTTAATTGAAAAAGTGCAAATATTGGAAGCTCATAATGGTATTGAAGCTATTAATGTGATGAAGATAAACAAGCCCGATATTATTTTAATGGATGTGCAAATGCCCGAATTGGATGGTTTGGAAGCCACAAGGCAAATACGGAAATTGAAAAACGGACTTACGATTCCAATTATTGCTCTTACAGCAGGCGTATCAAAAGAAGAACGAGAACTTTGTTTTAAATCAGGAATGGACGATTTTATTTCGAAGCCTATCGAACTAAATGAATTGAAGCGAATAACTCACAAATATTTGAATATGGAGACTTTAACAGAAAAAATGGAAAAAGAAGTTTTTACGGTGCAATCTATCCGTTTTGATAGAGAAAAACTAATTTCTAAAATTGGGAATGCCGATATATTAGTCAGTTTATTTGAAATGGCAAAAACTGAATATCCCAAATATATAGAAGAAATTGGTAATGCAATTGAAACCGGCGACGAAAAATTGATAAAACAAAAAGCACATAAGATTAAAGGAAGTGCATTCAATATGGAATTTGTAGCTATGGGCGAAATTGCTTTGAAAATGGAAAACAGCGCTTCGCAAGTAGCCGAATTGAATGTTTTATTTGAAATGCTTAACGAAGAGTGGAAAAAATTATTGGACGAATTAAAGTAGCAAATTTATGAAACAAAGTACCAAAAATCAGATTTCAAAGTTGCTTTATAGCCGAAGAACATTGATTCTTATGTCTAGTATTTATCTAATATTAGCTGGCTTTCATTTGCATTTAACTTATCAAAAAAGTTTAGAAGAGTCGACCGAATATGTGTTTCATTTAGCAAACACAATTGTTAAAGGAGCTAATACAAATCAACTTTCAACATTTAAAACATCAATCGAAGACACTGCAAATGTAGATTACATCCACTTGAAGCAAAAATTAGTGGAATTGCAACAAGTAAATCAGGAAGCTCGCTTTTTGTATTTTATTAAAATGATTGATAAAAGAATATTTTTTATGGTTGATTCGGAACCTGCAACTTCCGAGGATTATTCGGCTCCTGGCGACGAGTATATTAATGAACTCGATTCTGAAATTTTAATACCTTTCAAAACACACGAACCGCTAGTTTCGAAACCTACGCAAGATAAATGGGGAAATTGGGTAACTGTTTATATACCTATTAAAAACCAAAACACGCAGCAGTACGATATGCTTTTTTGTATGGATTATGATGCCAATTATTGGTATAAATCAGCATTCTTAAGTTTGGTTCAGGCACTTATAATGCTTGTAGCTGTTTTACTTTTCTTGATGTCGCTTTATTTTATTTTTAAGAAAAATATTAAACTACAAAATTCTGTTGCTCAACTAATTGATACGAAAAAGGAACTCGAAAGTGCCAAAGAGCAAGCTGAGGCCGCAAGTGTAGCCAAATCGCATTTTTTATCTAATATGAGTCACGAAATTCGCACGCCACTCAATGGAGTTATCGGTTTTACTGAATTATTGCGCAACACTACGCTAAACAAAAATCAAAAAGATTATCTCGAAAATGCCATTACTTCGGCCAATTCGTTGCTTGGCGTGATAAATGACATTCTTGATTTTTCGAAAATTGAATCGGGCAAAATGGAACTCGAGCAAGTAAAAACCGACATTATAGTGCTACTCGAAAATGCTGCTGATATTATCAAAATTATGGCAGCCAAAAAGGGTTTAGAGTTACTGCTTAATGTTCAGCCCGATTTACCTCGTTTTTTGTATATCGATCCTATTCGCACGAAGCAAATTTTGGTAAACTTGCTTAGCAATGCTGTGAAATTTACACATGCTGGCGAAGTTGAGCTCAAAGTATCGTTCGAAAAACAAACAAAACGTACAGGCAAAGTCTGTTTTAGTGTACGCGATACAGGTATTGGTATTAAAGAAGGCGACAAAAATAAATTGTTTAAAGCATTTTCGCAAGCCGACACTTCCACAACGCGTAAATATGGTGGCACTGGTTTGGGGTTGATAATTTCGAATTCGTTAGCCGAAAAGATGGGAGGTAATATCGAATTTGAAAGTACACCAGGTGTTGGAACAACTTTTAGTTTTTGTTTCGAAACTGGTTACGAATTTGGTAATAAACAAGCTGGAAACGGAATTGAAGATGTAAAATCGGTTTTGGTTATCGACGATAATCAAAATAATCGAACCATATTGGAACACACACTTTTGCATTGGGGAATAAAATTTACAGGTGCAGTAAGTGGTAAAGAAGGAGTGGAGTTGATTAATCAAAATAATGTGTACGATTTGATAATTGTTGACTTTCACATGCCCGAAATGAACGGAATGGATACCATAAAATTGATTCGACAAAAATTGGATGCCACAAATTACGAACAGCCAATAATGATGCTTCATAGTTCGTCGGATGATATTTCGTTGTATGAATTAGCCAAATTGTTGCGCGTAAAATTTATGCTTACAAAACCCATTAAGCAAGACGAATTGTATAATTATTTATGTAATTTGAAACAAACGCAAAATGGTAATATGAAGCAAAATGACATTGATATGTTAAATGAAATGACTGATTGTATGGAAATATACGAAGCTAATCACTTCAAGATTTTGGTTGCCGAAGATACCGAAATGAATATGTTGGTTATTTCGAACATGCTTCGTAATTTAGTAAAAAATCTCACTATCATCGAATCGAGAAATGGCAATGAAGCTGTTGAAAAATTTAAAAGTGAGCAACCTGATTTGGTGCTTATGGACGTGCAAATGCCCGAATTGGATGGGATTGGTGCTACTAAGTTAATCCGAAATATGAAATCGTCCAATGGTATTGCTATTGTAGCGCTTACAGCCGGTGTTTCGAAGGACGAACGTGAAGCTTGTTTCGAAGTGGGTATGAATGATTTTTTAGCTAAACCAATTGAAACACAAGAGTTAAAACGAATTATTGAAAGCTATTTGTTGAACTGTATAAGCAATTTTATTGAAAAACCAAAATTTAAAGAATCGAAATCTATAATTCATTTTGATAGGGAAAAATTGTTATCGAAAATTGGAAATGAAGCTACGATGAATACGATTCTGAAAATGAGTTTAACAGAATACCCCAATTATATTACCGAATTGATAGGTGCTATTGAGCGCTCAGAAGTGGATATGATACAACGTTTTGCTCACAAAATAAAAGGAAGCGCTTTCAATATGGAATTTATACGTTTGGGCGAATTGGCTCAGTTTATTGAAGAAAATTCGGACAATAACAAGGAAGTAAAGCAATTGTTGGAAACCTTGAAACAAGAATGGCAAAAAATTTCAACAATAGTAATTTAGAAATTCTTTTAAAAAAATACCATAACATGTCGAATACTATTAAAAATAAGAATTTGTTTCTGATAATTTTCATTTTAATTATCAGTTGTTCAATGGATTTTGCAGCAGCTAAATCTCATTTAGTAGGTGTGGAAATTACGAACGTGGATGCCAATTTAATGGGGGTGCAGCCCGGCGATACTATTATTTTGGAACCGGGTAAAAGACGAATATTGCGCATTAGCAATGTAAAGGGCGATTCGCTTAATTACGTACTTATTCGAAACGGAAATGGCATCGTTTATATTGAAAATGACGATTTGCATTATGGATTTGTAATGTCGAATTCGCAGTTTTTCAGACTTACAGGTAGCGTGAATAATGAGAGTTTGTACGGTATAAAAATTTTGAAAACGGGAGCTGGTGCAAGCGGTTTGGGTGTAGGTGAGCTAAGTAGTAATTACGAATTAGACCACATAGAAATAGCTAACACAGGATTTGCCGGTATTTTTGCTTTCTCGCAACCGACCTGCGATTTAACTGCAAATAAAGGTTTTTTTGAACAACGAAACTGCATTATTCGAAACAATTATATTCACGATACCTATGGCGAAGGTATGTATCTGGGGCATTCGTTTTATACCGGATATACCATAAGTTGCAATGGTGTGGATACCAAAGTATATCCACACGAAATAAAAAATTTAAAAGTATACGACAATTTGGTAGTAAATGCAGGCTACGATGGCATTCAAGTTTGTTCGGCTGTGGAGGGTACTGAGGTTTACAATAATCGCATTTTAAATTATGGAACAGGAAATGAGGCAATGCAACATTCGGGAATTCAAATTGGAGCAGGAACCAAAATTCGTTGTTATAATAATCAAATATGCAACGGCTCCGGAACAGGGATTATAATGATGGGACTTGCCGATAGTTATATTTACAACAATTTGATTATCAATCCGGGAAAAGACTTTTTTGCTAACGATGCCTCATTGCGTATTTATGGTATTTTTGTCGACGATAGGCTTACATATCCCAATACCAGTCATTATATTGTAAATAATACTATCGTTTCGCCAAAATCAGATGGGATTCGTTTTATTTCATCTTTAAGTACTAATAATTTGATTGCTAATAATTTAATTATTAATCCAGGTTCGAAATATGTATATGAACCAATTAATAATAAGTATATTAACATAGCCGCTAAATCGGATGTGCGTACCGAAAATAATTATTTTAGCAATTTTATCGACCCACAAATATCTACTGATTCGATGATTCAATTTTACGAATTTTTTAAAAATTTTCCAATATCCGGTAAAGGAATAGACGTGAGTAGTTTTGGCGTTTTGAATGATTTTATGGGAACAAACAGAGGGCTTTTACCAAGTATAGGCGCTTTTGAATACAGCTCTTCGAACATCGTATTTAATGTAAGCAAACCCGAATTGAATTTTTTACAAAATTACGAAACAGGATTAATAATGATTGAAAATAATAAAGAAGATATATTTAGGGCGATATCAATAGCAGACATTTCGGGTAAAGTAGTTTATCGAAAACAGCTTAACGAGCCAAGGTTTTTTATGCTAAACATAAAAGGATTATTGCCCAAGGGGGTATATATTATTACTATTGAAAAAATGAAAGTCGTTTTTTCAAAGAAATTTTTAGTAACCAACTTATAAACGAAAAAATAATTACTGCAATGAATTCAAAACAACTAATTTTAAATTCAACATTTGAATTTGATCAACTAAATATATTTTCGTTAATCGAAAACCATCAAGGTCTGGTTTGGATTAAAGATTTGGATGGTAAATTTGTGGCTGTAAATTCACTTTTTGCTAAATTTTTCGAATGTTCTATCGAAAGTATAATAGGAAAAACGGATTATGATTTCTTTAGTAGCGAAGAAGCAGATGTTTATAGAAGTCATGATAAACGACTTATTTATACAAAACAACCTTTTGTAATAGAAGAAACAATAAATTCCCCTTATGGTAAAATTGTTACAGAAACATACAAATCACCATTTTATAATTCTAAAAATGAGGTTGTTGGAACTATTGGATATGGTAGAGATGTTACAAAAAGAAAAAAATTAGAACTTCAAAATAGGAAACTACAAAAGGCTATTGAGCAAAGTACCGCTACTATTGTTATAACTGATATTTCCGGAAAAATTGAGTATGTAAATCCACAATTTACTAGTTTATCGGGGTATACTCCCGAAGAAGCATTGGGACTAAACCCGAGAGTATTAAAATCGGAAAAAACGCCTGTCGAAACATTTATAAATTTGTGGGAAACTATAAGTGCAGGAAAAGAATGGCGCGGCGAATTTTGTAACCGAAAGAAAAATGGAGATTTATTTTGGGAGTCGGCTGTTATTTCACCTGTTTTCGACGAAGATGGCAGCATTACAAATTATATTGCTGTTAAAGAAGATATTACTGAGGCAAAATGTGCTCATGATGAAATGTTGAGAATGTCTAAATTGCAGGATTTGTTAGTGAATTTATCGCTTCGAAATATAAATGTGAATAGAGACGAATTTGAACAAAATATAATCACTTCGCTGCAAGAAATAAGTGAATTTTTGGAAGCTGAACGAGCTGTTATTTTTAAATACAATTGGACTGAGAGCAATTGTAGTGCGCAGTACGAATGGTTTGATGCTAATTTAAAGTCGGTTAAAAGCGAATTGTTAAATGTGCCATTATCTGATATTAATTTATGGGTCGAAAATCATAAGAACAGTAAAAATTTTTATATACCAGATGTTTCCGCTTATTCGGGCGAAAGTTCGGAGATGCTCAAGTTCAGAGGTATTAAAAGTTTAATTTCTGTACCATTTTTTATTGGAAACGAGTGCGCTGGTTTTATTAGTTTCGACTCAATTGTAAAACAACACAGTTACACATCGAAAGAAAATGATTTGCTTAAAGTTTTTGGACAAATTTACGCCAGTCTTATTCAACGATTCGAATTAGAACAAATACTTAAAAGTGAGAAAGATAACGCTCAAAAAGCCAACACTGCAAAATCGGAATTTTTGGCAAATATGAGTCACGAATTGCGTACTCCGCTTAATGGTGTTATTGGCTTTTCGGAATTGTTAATTCAAACAAATATCAATAATGTGCAGTTGCAGTATGCTTCGGCTATCAATTCGAGTGCCAAAACCTTGCTCAATGTAATAAACGACATACTCGATTTTTCGAAAATTGAAGCGGGCAAAATGGAACTTGAAATAGTAAAATGCGATATTATTGAGCTTATCGAGCATAGTATCGATATTATTAAGCACAGCGCCGAGAAGAAAAGTCTCGAAATTCTGCTTAATATACCCGATTATTTGCCACGCTTTGCCTATATCGATCCGGTTCGGGTGTCGCAAATTTTGATAAATCTATTAGGAAATGCCGTGAAATTTACAAATAATGGAGAAATAGAATTGAATGTGAATTTTTGCGATTCGGATGCCGAAAAAGGTAAATACACATTTTCGGTGCGCGATACTGGTATCGGAATTAGCGACGTTCAGAAACTAAAACTTTTCAAAGCATTTTCGCAAGCCGATATGTCGACAACGCGTAGATTTGGTGGTACTGGTTTAGGGCTCAGCATATCCGAAAAATTAGCCAATAAAATGGGTAGTACCATTCAGTTTGAGAGTAAAGTAGGAGAGGGCTCCGTGTTTTTTTTCAGCGTAGAGGCAGCTTACGAATCGGATAGCAAGGTTTTTAGCGAAAAAATTTGTAACATACATCGCGTTTTGGTTATCGACGATAATTTAAGTAGCCGTATAAGTATACAGAAAATGCTTACTAACTGGGGAATAGAGGTTGTGATTTGTGAGAGTGCTTCGGAGGCTGTTTTTATTCTGCAAATGACAACAGCTTTTGATTTGGTAATTGTCGACAATTTTATTTATGGAAGCAATGGAGTGGAAGCGATTAGACTGATATGCCGTAAATTGAACATTACAGTTGATTCGCAAAACTTTTTATTGCTTCATGCTGCAACCGACGATTATAATTTTCATCAGGACTGCGAATTAATGGGTATCAAATACTTGATTGAAAAACCATTACGCTACGACGAGGTGTACAAATATTTATCAGCTATAAATATCGAAAAACCACAATTTGAAATACAAATAGAACAACCACAACCCAAAAAGATGGATAGAAAAGTAAAAGTATTAATTGCCGACGATGATATATTTAACATGATGTTGGCGAAAGCAATGGTTTCGAACATTTTACCAGAAGTTGAAATAACAGAGGCTGTAAACGGAAAAATTGCTTTGGAACATGCTATTGCCAATGACTTTGATATTGTATTTATGGATGTGCAAATGCCGGAGATGGATGGTAATGAAGCTACAAAAGCCATTCGTAGATTCGAAAAAACAACCAATAGACACACGGCTGTTGTTGGATTAACGGCGGGTGCGCTTAAAGAAGAACGCGAAAAGTGTTTAAATTCGGGTATGGACGAATTTTTAACGAAACCGATAGATACGGCAAAATTAAAAGAAACAATTGAGAGAATACTGGGGATTAGTTAATTAGTTCATCAGGGATTAGTTGATTAGTTCATCGGGGATTAGTTAATTAGTTCATCGGGGATTAGTTAATTAGTTCATCAGGGATAAGTTGATTAGTTCATCAGGGATTAGTTAATTAGTTTATCGGGGATTAGTTAATTAGTTTTTTCAGATTTGTAATTCAACCAATAACCAATCAACAAATTAACCAATCAACAAATTAACCAATCAACCAATTAACAAATTAACCAATCAACAAATTAACAAATTAACAAATCAACCAATCAACGAATCAACCAATCAACGAATCAACCAATCAACCAAATATCAAATTAACCAAATAGCAAAAAAAATGAATACGAACAACGACAAAATCATTTTGATTATCGATGATAATCCTATGAATCTTATGCTGACATCAAAAATTCTTGAAGGTTTTGGTTATCAAACACGTATTGCCGAAAGTGGTATGGCAGGCATTGCGCAAATTGAGAAAGAAATTCCGTCGCTTATTTTATTGGATATTAGTATGCCCGACATGGATGGATATGAAGTATGCGAAGAGATTAAGAGAAACGAAAAATGGATTGAAATACCAATTATATTTTTAACTGCCAATACATTAACTGAAGACTTAGTGAAAGGATTCGAAAAAGGCGGTGTTGATTATATCACCAAACCTTTTAAGCGTGAGGAGCTATCGGTACGTGTTAAAACGCATCTCGATTTGTTCGAATCGCGCAGTGAAGTGCTAAAAATGAATCGTCAGCGCGATAAGCTGTATTCAATTATTGCACACGATATTCGCTCACCACTTTCGGGTATTTTGCAAACAATCGATGCCATCGATCAGGGTTATTTTGACCCAACGAGTGAGGATTTTAAAGACATTATTCATCACCTTAAGGAACGTACAAAAGAAACAAGTACGCTACTAACCAGCTTATTGCAATGGTCGCGTGTAAAGAGCGATAAATTTGAAATGCAGCCTACCGAAACAAATGTATATGTAGTGGTGTCGAGTTGTATTCAGCTTTTAGATGCCAATGCTTCAATCAAAAATATCAATATCCATTTCGATTCCGACGAAAATGCAGTGGCATGGTGCGACGAAGTTTCCATTCACACCGTTATACGTAATTTAATTTCGAACGCAATAAAATTTACAAATACCAATGGTAGTATATGGATTAGAACTAAGCGTACCGATTGTAAATTGCTTATCGAAATTGTAGATTCGGGTGTAGGAATGAGCAATGAAACGATAAAGAAAATTTTTGAGCAAAACGAACATTACACCAGTACGGGTACTAACAACGAACAAGGAACAGGGCTTGGGTTGATGATTGTAAAAGAATTTATTGAAAAAAATAATGGCAAAATTATAGTTGACAGCGTTATTGGGCAAGGGTCAACTTTTGTAATTGAATTACCTATCGTAAAAATTTGTTAATCATGGATGAATTAATGCTAAATATATTGATTATAGACGATGATCCGATTTACCGTCGCCTATCATCGTCGATACTAAAAGAAAAATTTAATGTTTTTACAGTCGATGCACCTTCTGTTGGATTTCAAGTGCTTAAAAATAATCGTATCGATTACGTTATTTGCGATTACCGACTACCCGAAATGGATGGATTGGATGTGTTGGTGCGCATCAAATCCGATTATCCACAAGTGGAAGTAATTATGATAAGCGACTCGGGCGATATGAATACGGTGATTGAAGCTTTAAGAAGAGGTGCGGTTGATTATTTTAAAAAGCCATTTACGCCAGCCGATTTGTGGATGTCGATAGAAAAAACACGCAAATTTTCTGAATTGAAAAAGAACTACGATTCTGAAAAAAATAAAAATTCGGAGCTTAAAAAATTAGTCGACAACGAATTTGGTGTCGAAATGATAGGCGGATCGAAAATTATTACCGACACAAAAAATCAAATGCGCATGGTAGCTCAAACACCTGATACTTCGGTGCTTATATTGGGCGAAAGTGGCACAGGGAAAGAGTTAGTAGCGCGTGGGATTCACAACTTGAGCAAACGAAAAGATGAGTTTTTTGGTGCAGTAAATATGTCGGCTATTCCTGAAAATTTATTCGAAAGCGAGTTTTTCGGACATAAAAAAGGTAGTTTTACAGGAGCTATTTCCGACAAAGCAGGCTGGTTCGAAACTGCTACCAAAGGCACACTTTTTTTAGACGAAATTGGCGAAATGACACACAGTTTACAAGTAAAATTGTTGCGTGTACTCGAAGATAGAACCTATACAAAAGTAGGTGCCCAAGCTTCCAATAAATTTGATATTAGAATTATTGCAGCAACCAACAAGTCTATCGAGCTTATTTCTGGTGGTAAAGAGTTTCGCCTCGACCTATTCCATCGGGTTGGCACATTTATAATTTATTTGCCGCCCCTGCGCGAACGAAAAGGTGATATTCCAGAATTAGTAAAGTACTTTGTGGACATGTTTGCACGCAAAATGGCTAAAAATATTAATCATATACAGCCACAAGTATTCGAACTGCTTCAAAATTATAACTTTCCGGGTAATATCCGCGAGCTACGTAATATTATCGAACGCGCAGTAATTCTTTGTTTCGACGATACTTTGCGCGTCGAGAGTTTTTCGTTGATGAACACTTTTAGTTTTCAAGAAGCCTCAAATCCTTGTTTCGAAACTTTTAATTTAGAAGAAATTGAAAAACAAACGATTTTAAAAGCCTTGGAAGTTTCGAACAATAACAAATCGGAAGCTGCTCGACTGCTTAATATTGAGTGGAATGCGCTTTATAGGCGAATGCAAAAATTTGGTATTAGTATAAAATAACTCTTCGTTTTCGAAGGGTTTAGCTTCGAAAAATAATATAATTTTAAATTAGCATATTGTTTAAGTGTAAGAAAATAAGGTTGTTATCTTTTTGGTATGTGTGTTGCATTCTATAAAGTAATACTAATTCAAAAAGAAATTAATTTTTAAAAACCCAATAAAATGAAAACAATGAATTTCAAAACAGGTCTGGTTTTATTTTCGATTTTCAGTGTACTACTTACATCGTGTATGGATTACGATGAAATTAGCAACAATCTGAATTACACAAATTTTGATTTTAAAACCACAAAACAAGTGAAAGTTACGATTTCGACACTTAACACAGCCAACAAACCAATTGGTGGCGTTTATGTTGAACTTTATTCTCAAAATCCTTTGGACAAGGATGGTATATTAATTGAAAATAGTAGCAACTATTTAATATTCAAAGGAATGACAACTGCCGATGGAAAATTATATTGCGAAATTGCACCAGCTGCTAATACAGATAGCGTAAGTGTATTAGTTAGTCATATTGGTTTGCCAACTTTTCAGCAATATAAAATTTCGACAAATGAGTTAAATATTACAATTGGTGGTAGCACAAGTCAATCAGTTCCTAAAAAGGTAATTGCAGCAAGCAACGGAATAACGCTTCCGGATCCAGTAAAAGTAAACGGATATTATGTGTTAGGAAATTGGTCTACTGCGGGTTTGCCTGATTATTTAACTACTAACGATGCAATTTCGAACGATTTTTTGGCCGATGTAAATGCAAGTTTACCTGAAAGAATTAAACTAACAGCATCACATCCCGAATATCTATCTACAAGTTCGCAAGGCGGTTTGGTTTTAATTGAAGATGCTGAAGTTTGGGTTACTTTTGTGCACGAAGGAGCTGGAAATTTGAATGCTCTTGGCTATTACACACACCCTACAATTAAAGCTCCAAACACTGCTGCTGAAATTACTGATGCTACAATTATTTTTCCAAATGCTTCGTTCAGCGGTTCAGGTGGTGCATTAGTTTCGGGTAACAAAGTACAACTTTTGTATTTAAACCCAGCAACACAAAAGTATACCAATGTTTTTCCTAAGGGAACAACCGTAGCATGGTTTTTAAAAGCCAGTGGTTTTAGTGCAGGTACAATTAGAGCAAGTGCAACTTATTTTTCCGATTCACGTTTTAATCCTGAAACAACTCCTGAAACGCGTATTCACAATGTATTATTAAAAGATAATGCTCGTAAATTATTATTGCTTGGTTTCGAAGATTTGAATAGAAACGGTAGTTCCGATGAGGATTTTAACGATGCTGTATTTTATTCGACAGTAACTCCTTACACGGCCGTTCAAACTGATTTCTATAAACCCATTGACACGCCTACTGATACAGACGGCGACGGTGTTGGCGATTCGCTCGACGAATATCCTACCGACCCTGCACGTGCTTTTAACAATTATTATCCTGCTAAAAATAATGTTGGAACACTTGCTTATGAAGATTTATGGCCTAACAAAGGCGATTACGATTTCAACGATTTGGTAATAGATTATAATTTTAATCAAGTTTCCAATGCTGATAATAAGATAGTTGAAGTAAATGGTGCTTTAACAGTACGTGCCATTGGTGCTTCGCTTCGTAACGCATTTTTACTACAATTCAATACCACGCCTGGCAATGTGAAAGCTGTAACTGGTCAGAATTTAACAAAAGATATATTTGTTTTAAATGCCAATGGTACCGAAAAAAGTCAAACAAAAGCTGTTGTGCCAATTTTCGACGATTCGTTTAAAGCACTTAATTATACTGGATCTATTGTAAATACAGTTGTCGGAGGTGCTTACAGTGCTCCTAAAACGATAAATGTAAAAGTAGAATTTACAACACCAATTTCATTAAGCGATTTTGGCACAGCTCCTTACAATCCATTTATAATTATTGGAGGCGAGCGTGGCAAAGAAGTGCATTTACCTGCAAGCGCACCAACGGACTTGGTCGACAAATCACTTTTTGGAACAGGCGACGATAATTCTGATTTAGCAGCGCAAAAATATTATATGTCCGATAAGTATTTACCTTGGGCAATCAATCTTCCTGTTCAATTTGCCTATCCTGCCGAAAAACAGGACATTACAAAATCGTTTTTGATGTTTAACACTTGGGCAAGTAGTAGAGGTTACAACTTTATGGATTGGTATATGGATAAAAACGGATATAGAGATGCTACAAAATTGTATGTAAAAAAATAAATCGAAAATATTTTTCATAAATAAACCTAACAGGATTGATAATCTTGTTAGGTTTAAAGCATAAAAATATGTACTTTTACAACTGAATTATACTTAATTTTAAAAAAAAATACAATCATGAAAAAGAAAATTTTAATTGTCGATGACAAAACCGAATTTCGCCGCTTAACAAAAACGATTTTATCAAGCGCTTATTTAGTAGAAAGTGCCGAAAATGGAGTAGAAGCTTTATCATTATTGCAAAATGGCTACATGCCCGATTTAATTGTGAGCGACTTAATGATGCCTGTGCTTGGTGGTAGAGACCTTGTAGAACAACTCAAAGCATCGGGAGCTTTCAAGCATATTCCGGTAATTATTTTATCGAGTATCGACAAAACTGACGAAAAAATCAAACTTATCAAATTGGGAGCCGACGATTATCTCGAAAAACCCTATAATCCAAATGAATTACTAGCTCGTATCGAAAAACTTTTGAAAGAATAATACTGTATATTTTGCAACTGAATTTTCAATTTAAAGCTAATTTTGTCAACCTCTAATTAACAAATTTATGATACAACACATAGCTTATTTGGGTAAAAATACCGATTTCGCTTTATCAATTCAAAATCCGAATTTTCATGTTTCGGTTTATAACAGCCCAAATGAAATATTGAATGATTTTACTACCATTGATTTGATTATTTTCGAAGAAAACGAAAAGTATACATTTGATATTCTTCGTAATTTAAAAACTCTTCTAGCAAAAAGCAAAATAGTATTTTTTGTAGTTAATAATATTGTACCTGCTTCTCAATACCTCAAAATAGGGGTACATGATGTGTTCACATTCGATACTAAGCCTGAAGTATTGCTCAAAAGATTCCAATTTGTAAAGGCTCATTATGATGATTTAGTGGGCTCCAAAAAAGATGAGATAGCTCCTTTCAAATTACCATTGTGGAAACGAACTTTTGACATTATCTTTGCGGGTAGTGTTTTGCTGTTTTTGTTACCTATATTTTTAATAATAATTATAGCTATACGGTTAGAATCGAAAGGGAAATTTTATTATGCTGCATCGCGAATAGGCACTGGATATCAGGTTTTTGGATTCCTAAAATTTCGAAGCATGTACACCGATGCCGATAAACGTGTAGATGAATTGATGAAGAAAAATCAGTACAAAGCGTCTAAAGCCGACGAGGTAAATGAGGAAAGTGTGGCTCCGGAAGAGAAATCGACTTATGAGCCAATTGCTACCGGCGATACGGTTTTGATACATGACGATGGTTTTATTTCGGAAGAAAAAGTACAACAATTGAAAGCAGAAAAACGCGATAACGCATTTTTCAAAATGGCAAATGATCCACGTATTACTAAAGTAGGACGTATATTGCGAAATACAAGTATCGACGAGCTGCCCCAATTTATTAATGTACTCAAAGGAGATATGTCGATTGTAGGTAATAGACCGTTGCCACTTTACGAGGCCGAACTGCTCACTACCGATCAATGGTCGAAGAGATTTCTGGCTCCAGCCGGAATTACCGGATTGTGGCAGGTTACAAAACGCGGAGGCTCTAATGTAATGTCGGCTGACGACCGCAAACAACTTGATATTGAATATGCTGAGAATTTTTCGTTTTGGTATGATATGAAAATCTTGCTAAAAACCATTCCGGCAATGCTACAACACGAAAATGTTTAAGAAACTCAAATGAAAAAAGTTTTAATTTTATTCTTTCTTGTTTCAATTTCTATATGCAATTATTCGCAAGTGCCAATTGTTGTGGATAGTTTAAAACCCGATAATGGTTTGACTCAAACGGAGACATTTGTGATTCCCGAACTTTCTGTTTGCATCGAAAGTGCTTTGAAAAATTCGCCACTGCTGAAAGCAAATCAAGAGCAGATTGAAATCATATTGGAAGACATAAAAATTAAAAAGAAATCGTGGTTAGAGTATTTAATTATTGATGCTAATACGCGTTATGGATTGTTCAATCAGGTTACTTTAACCCAAGAAACATCAAGTCCTGATTTAGCTATACAATCTAATAAAGAACAATTTAATTATTTTGCAGGTATAACCTTGCGTATTCCTTTTTCGTATTTTGCAAGTAACAAAAACGAACAAAAAAAACTAAAACTCAGTATAAAAGAAGCTGAGCTTAGGAAAGAGGATTTGAAAATCGAAATTAACAAACTCGTTGTGGTAGAGTATTTTAAGTTAAAGCGTTTGCAAGAATTGGTAGGAGTTCATCTTAATAACTTACAAACTGCTCAAATAGATTATCTGAAATCTAAAAACGATTTAAAATCGGGAATGCTTACAATGACTGAATTAGCTGCGTCTTCTACTGCTTATGCCAAGGCGGTAGATGCTTTTGTTTCAGTTAAAAATGATTATTATGCTCAGTATTATATCTTAAATATACTAATAGGTTCCAATATTCAAAACGACAAAAAATGAATATAATTAAATTTTTAAAAATAATTTATTCAAAACTTCTATATCTCACCATTATTCCAGTGGTTGTAGGTGCGCTTGTATTTTTTTTAACTAAGGATTTACCTGTAAAATATACTACTTTCTCGACCATTTTTACAGGTGTTACTACTAATAATGGTTTAGTTGTTGAGTCAATACGTATTGATAATAATGCTACTCAAAGTGAGTACAACAATATTATGACTATGCTCAAATCGAATAATTTATTTGAGGAAATTTCGTTGCATTTACTGACTCAACATTTAATACTTACCAAACCCGAAAAGGAAATTATTTCTGAAGAATCGTATAAGGAATTAATGGCATCTGTACCTGATAAAGTTAAAAAATTAGTTGTAAAAAATAATTTTGAGCAAACCTATAAAAATTTGAAAGGATATATTGTTCAAGACGAAAAGAATTACATATATAGATTAATGAATTTTGGACACAAGTTTTATGGTATTAATTCAATCTCAACTTTAAAAGCGGAACGATTGACTAATAGCGATTTAATTAAACTAAGTTTTGAATCAGAAGATCCAGGTATTTGTTATAATACTGTGAAATTTGCTACTGAAATTTTTGTTCAACAATACGGTGCTATAAAAGTGAGTCAATCTAGTTCGGCAGTTGCTTATTTCGAACAAAAATTAAAAGAATTGCAATTAAAATTAGACCAAGCGGAACAAAAGCTTCTCGATTTTAATATCGATAACGATATTATCAATTATTACGAACAAACAGAGCAAGTTACCACGCAACAAGAAAAAATTGAAGTACGTCTACAAGATGTGAAAATGGAGTTTGAAGCCTCCGAAGCTGTATTGTCAAAATTAGAATTTGAAGTTGAAAAGCGTTATAATATTAATTTGCGAAATAATTCAATTTTACAAATTAGAGAGCAATTAGTAACTATTAATGAGGCTATTACCGCTATCGAGTTGGATGATAAATCAGCCAATAGAGCTAAATTAGCCGAATTACGTACTAAAAGAACGAGCGTAGAAAACACCCTCGAAAATAAAATTGACTCAATGAATATTTTCGATTCAAAAAGTCAGGGTATTGAATCGCAACGTTTGCTAACCGAATGGTTAGATGCAGTTAAAAATCATGAAAGCTATGCTGCTTTGTATAAGTCGATGAAGCTTAGGCAGATAGATTTTATGAAGCAGTTTAAAAAGTATGCACCTCTTGGCGCAACTATCAAACGCATTGAGCGCGAAATTGATATTTACGAACGAGAATATTTGAGTATTTTACACCATTTAGGCTTAGCGCGTCAAAATCAACAAAGTATAGATATGCGCTCGAATATGAAAGTACTCGACGCAACAAAATTTCCAATCAATTCCATTCCCTCAAAAAATAAATTATACGTAATCATAGCTGTACTTTTCTCAATTATTTTTTATTTATTAGCAGTTTTTGTTATCGAATTAATGGATGCGCGCCTCAAATCGCCTTCGCTTCTTAAATCAGCTACCGGATTGGATGTTTTAGCGGCATTTGTGGCAAAAAGCAAACGAAATAAAAAATATATAGCTACTGATATTGTTGATGAACGTGCTGCAACTCAGATTTTCGAAAAGGTACGTAAATTAGCTTTCGATTTAAGTAAACCTTTTGTTATTCAGATATTTAGTAGTTGGGATGGCGCTGGAAAATCATTAGTTGCTTCGAAATTGGCTGGCGAAATTGAAAAGCATAATTTTACTGTTTGTATTGCAAGCTTTTGTACACCTGTTGCCGAAAATAATGCTACTGATAAAACTCAAAAAAGTGAAGATACGGAAACTAAAACTGCAATTCAGATTGAAGATGTCAATGCTGACATAAATAAGTATAATGATTATAACGCTTTTATTGTAGATAAAAAAATTGATTCAGACTTTTTAATAACCATTTTTCCACCCATAAGTAATGGTATTGATAATACCGTTTTAATATCGGATGCAAAAGCTAATTTAACTGTTTACGATGCCAATACTTCGTGGGCAACGGCTGATGTCTTTATGCTTAACAAACTAAAAGCAGTTTTACCTGAAAATAGTTTATACGCATTGTTGACTTATGCCGACCCCGACAATTTGGAGGAGATGTATGGCGATATTCCGAAAAAAAGATCCTTCATTCGTAAATTACTCAAAAAATCATTGAAACGAGTTATGTAAAGTTTTGAACCAAATGGGAATGAGTACAAATCCAACTTATATAGACAATAAAGTGAAACATGCTTTACTGGTAGTTATTGTCAGTAGTGTTTTTATTGTGCTTATTGGAGGTGCGATTTATTTTTTTGCGAATGATAATTTTATTGCTGGTATTGCTTTACTTATACTACCTGGCCCAATTTTTTATTTATATCACTTTTTTGCTAATCCACGTATAGGTTTTTACTCGGTATTGGTAGCAAATTATTTTGCTATCGGATTATCGCGATACATTCCGGCTCCGTTAGGACTAACTGTCGATGGCTTATTAGTGTTAACTTGGTTGGCATTAATTTTTAGTCAGTTTAACAAAAAAGTGGAGTGGAAAAATGCGGGTCGCGATTTTTCATATTTTGTAATTATCTGGTATGCAATGACCTTTCTGCAGCTTTTTAACCCCGAGGCAGTAAGTCGTGAGGCTTGGTTTTATGCCATGCGCGGACAAGGTTTGTATATTTTTCTGACTGTACCACTTACATATCTTATATTTAATAAACCCAAAGACCTTGATATATTAATTAAACTAACAGCTTGGTTTACTATCGTGGCAATTATCAAAGCCTTATCGCAAAAATACTTAGGTGTTGATCAATGGGAATCACGATGGTTAAATCAACCCGGAAACCGCTCAACTCACATCTTATTTGGACAGTTGCGCGTATTTTCAATATTTTCGGATGCTGGTACTTTTGGCAGCTCAATGGGTTATTTTACTGTTCTTTACATTGTGCTTGCTATTCACGAATCAAAGAAAAATCTAAAGTATTTCTATTTGGCAATTGGTTTAATGTCTTTTTTTGCCTTGATGATTTCAGGTACTCGTAGTGCTATCGCAGTGCCATTAACAGGTTTTGCTGTTTATGCAATCCTTTCTAAACGCGTTACAATCATCGTTACAGGAGTTACACTTATGGTGCTAATCTTTGTTTTTTTTAAATACACTACTATTGGCCAGGGTAATTACGAAATTAGACGAATGCGTTCAGGGTTTTCGGAGGAAAATGCTTCGATGGATGTGCGAAACGATAATCGAAAGATATTTGCCGATTATCTGAAAACAAGACCGTTTGGTGGTGGTGTTGGTTCTGCCGGTAACTGGGGTATGCGTTTTAGCCCCGGTACAATACTTGCCGAAACCGCAACTGATGGTTTTTATATTCAGATTTGGGCTGAACAAGGAATTGTTGGACTAACTTTTTATCTGATTATGATTTTTTATATTGTTGGGAAGGCTTCATTTTTGGTGTTTTTTCGGCTCAAAAAACCCGAAAATAAATATAAAGCAATGGGGTTAACTAGTGGAATGTACGGGCTTATTGTTTCGTCGTACACAGCTTCAAGTTTAGGTCAATTACCAAATTTAATAATTGTTTTTGCAAGCATGGCAATGATATCATTAATGCCTGAATGGGAAAAAGCAGAATTAGAAAATGCTAATTTAGAAGTAATTAATAAATAAAATAATCTGATAAATTTAAAAAAAATGAAATCAAATCGACTCGAAAAGTTAGAAGCAGTAAGGGGGTTTGCTGCACTTTATGTAGTGTTTTTTCATGTTTTACCACAAAAAATATTTTTGTTTGGTATAAATATAGGCTTTCTTTTTCGCTTTGGTCCCGAGATGGTTATCGTTTTCTTTGTACTTTCGGGTTTTGTAATAAAATTTACTTACGAGCGCTCACGCGATAAATCGTTTGGTTATTATTTTATTCGGCGTTTTATTCGGTTGTACATTCCACTTCTATTAGTTTTTATAATGGCTTATCTTATAAAATGTTACGAAGCTGGTGGCTGGGCAAATCCTGAAATTAAATACTTAATTGGTAATTTATTTATGTTGCAGGATGTGATGTCGCTCAAACCAAATGTTATTGTTCCTGCGTATTTAGGAAATGGAGTGCTTTGGTCGCTTTCGTACGAATGGTGGTTTTATATGTTGTTTTTTGTACTTGCAACCTATGTTAAGCCTGAAAAAATAAATAAATTCGTAACAATTTTGACAATTTTAGCAGCTGCCTCTTATTTAATTTATCCGTTTATAGTAAACCGATTGATTATGTATTTTGCTATTTGGTGGACAGGAGTACGCTTTGCCGATATGTATCTCAAAAAGGAAGAGTTTAATTTTCGAGCAATTTTTCCACAGGCAGCTTTATTGCTTTCAATTTCGATAATTTTAGCTCTTAATTTGAAATTGAATTTTGAGTTTACAAAGATTTACGCTTACCCTTTAGTTGCTTATCCATTTGTTGAATTACGCCATTTTGTTTTTACTATTATTGTGCTTTTTGGAGCTATTTTTTGGAAAAAACTCAATTGGTTTGGTTTCGATTTGTTTGTCGGAAAATTCAAATATCTTGCTTCCAGCTCGTATGTCATATATATAGCACATCATTATTTAGTTGTCGAAGCACATTATTTAAGCTTTGTAAATAATAAAATTGTTGAATATGGACTTTATATTATTATACTTTTATTATTCTCCTATATGCTTGAAGTTGTTATTTACAATAGAATTAAAAAACTGATTTTAAAATAAAAATCTTATTCTGAAAGTTTGTAGTCAACTTAGATTTAACCTTTTGTCATAATTACTATTACATCAATAAAATTTATTATGCGACAGCATTTTTATTATTTTAATTACAATTTTATTAAAAGTTATAGTTTACTTTTGTCGATATTGATTTTTGGGCGATAATTATTTTAATTTTGAATTTTCATAATATTAATTCACATGGAAAAATCGAATCATTTTCTATTGACTTTCGACAATTTATTGAAAGGCGATTTCTTAGCATTATCTGATTTCGAAAGTTTGAAACTTGAAAATAAAACCTTATTTTTAAAGGGTAAACTTTATGGGTCTACACTAACCGATTTGAGTAAGAACTATGTAGAGAATGGCATCAAAGCATTTCAAATAATCGATGGAGATTTTTTGTGCATAGTGGTTGAGCCTAATAAAATAACTATTGTTCGAGATAGACATGGTGCTGGTAATCAGTTATTCTATACATCAAAATACCTAAGCAATTCACTTTTAGAATTTGCCAAAATTGACGGTTTTGAATGCCAACCCAACCACGAAGCATTATTAACTTTTATGAGTATAGGTTATATTCCTTCACCAATGACTTCCCTTAAAGGTGTTTCGAAACTAAATTCAGGTTATGTGTTGACATTTGAATCAAATAAAATCGAAACTTCCGATTTGTTTGATTATAAAAGTTATATGCAAAATGCTGGTAAATCGAAACTTACAGTAGAAGAAGCAGTAAGCGAATACGAAAAACTCCATAAATCGGCTATTGAAGCACGTATAAAAGGGGCAAAAAAAGTGGGACTTTTATTAAGTGGGGGGTACGACTCTGGCGGAAATATTTCGGCATTACGTGAGGTTTACAAAGGAGATGTAGTTTCCTATTCCATTGGTTTTAAGGACAATCCATGGACTGAACTTCCTTTGGCAAAACTACTTTCCGAAAAATACAATAGCCGACACTACGATTACGAAATTGATGGCTCCGAAATAATGCAACTGCCTCAAATTCTCAGTGCTACTGGTGATCCTTTTCAAGAGGGTGGATTGTTAGTAAATTTTACTGTGATGAAATTAGTAGGGAAAACAGGCGAAAAACCAGATATAATTTTAGGTGGCGATGGCAACGACCAGCACTTTGGAACTTCGGGCAAAGAATTGGCTATGCACTGGAAATTGAAATCAAAGGGCGTTCAGTTATTACAAAATTGGTATGATATGCTGGGTGATTCGATTTCGGCTTTTGATAAAGATAGTATTCTTTTTAGAACCGAATTTCATAATCGAAAAATTTTGCATATTCAGCAGAGTGATACCTTTGGCTTTTCACTTCGCAAATTAAATAATATGACTTTGAAAGGAATTAATATTGAAAGTTTGCAGTATCTTAAAAATGCTCCAAAAAACTACAAAAACTTCGATGATTTTTTCTACAACAGAAACTATAATATTGATATTAAGCATGTTATAAACGAAGTTATACTTTTCAAATCATCTCGAATGAGTGAGTTGTTCGAAAATAAAATTTCATTTCCGTATATGAGTACCGATTTATATAATTTTTTGAACGAAATGCCTGTTAATTATAAGTTTAAGGGTACTCTCGAAGAATTATCTGCTGGTAAAGGTGTTTCAAAATTTTTGCATAAAACATATTTGAAACCCAAATTACCAACCGAAATAACTGATCGTAAAAAGCAAGGTGGGTTTGCGCCTTTGCCAATTTTTCTGAAAGATGACAAACAACGTAGGGCTTTGTTTGCCTATTTACGCCGTGCTGATGGAGTAAAAGCAATATTCAAAATGGATAAAATAGAATCCTTACTTAATCAATACGAAACAATTGCTACTTCAAAATCGTATTGGTTTTGGTATCAGCAGGTTAAGGCAAATCAGATTATAAATTTATTGACTCTCGCTGTGTGGTGGGAGATGTTTATAAACAAAAAAACGAATTTGCAAAATATCAATGAATTAATGTAAAACCATACATCATGCTAAAGGGCGAAGATATAATTTGTATTGCAAACACCAGTTGGTTTGGCAATTATGCCAAATCAACGGTTCAAATATTGGAGCGTTTAGCAATAAACAATCGCATACTTTTTGTAGAATATCCATACACTGTAAAAGATGTGTATGCTACATTGCGTGGAATGCAAAATGCACCTGTAAAACGCATGTTAGGCGTTGATAAACGTTTGAAATTAATTGATACAAATGTTGGAAGTCAGGTATATAACTTGGTTATTCCACCTGGAGTACCTGTGTTTTTTCTAAAAAACGAACGGCTATTTAATTTGTTATTTCCGCTTAATGTGTTGATTTACAAACTGTCTGTAAGGTGGGCGATGCGGAAATTGAAGTTTAAAAATCCAATAGTAATTACCGCTTATAATCCAATTTTTGGGTTATCGCTATTACGCAAATTAGGCGAAAAGTTGCATATTTATTATTGTTACGATGGTGTAGAATCGGTATTTTTTGGAAAACGAATTTTTAATATTGAAAATCAATTTTTGGCAAAAGTAGATGGTGTAATTACCACATCTGATTTTTTAAATGGAGAAAAAATTAAACTTAATCCAAATTGTTTTGTTGTTAAAAATGGAGTAGACTTTCCCGTTTTCAGTAGATTTTCAAAATCAGAAATTTATACGCGTGAGCGAAAGCGTGTTGGTTTTATAGGGAGTCTCGATCCTAGGTTCGATATTGATACAGTGGAGTATGTGATTGGTAAGTTGCCTAATTTCGATTTCGAATTTACGGGTGATATGCGCAACGAAGCATTAAAATCGCGTATGAGAAAATTTGCAAATGTAAAATTTTTCGACCCAATTAAACCCAATGATGTGCCTGAATTGCTTGCTGCTTACGATGTTGGAATTATTCCATACATTGTAAATGAAGTAAATAAAAATATTTATCCGCTTAAAATAAATGAATATTTGGCTGTAGGCGTGCCGGTGGTAATGAATGCTTTTGCCGTTTTGCCCGAATTTGATGGATTGGTAAGTGTTTCGACACACAAAGACGATTTTGTACAAAAATTAATTGAAGAAACAAATAATGATACAGCCGAAAAAATAAAAAGACGTATTGATTTTGCCTCTTCAAATTCGTGGGAAGCACGAACCGAAAGCTTTGGAGGTATTATTAAAAAAATGTGCTAATTTGCTAATTTGCCAATCAACAAATCAACAGATAAACTAATCAACTAATTAACCAATTAAAAAATTAAATATATGTATTACAGGAATATAGCTAATATGAATGAGGTAATAATCAAACGTTTGAGCATTTTACCTCGCGATTTCGATTTAATTGTAGGTGTGCCTCGTAGCGGTATGTTACCAGCCAATCTTATTGCATTGTACCTAAGTAAACCTTTTACTGATATACATTCATTCCGAAACGGACATATTTACAAAGCTGGTGAACGAGGGCAATTTATTGATGTAAAAGAATTTAAAAAGATTTTAATTGTTGATGATAGTATTGCATCGGGCTCTGCAATGGTTAAAGCAAAGGAGTTGGTTAAAGAAATTAGCAGTGATTTTGATGTTCGATATTGTGCCGTTTATGTTATTCCAGGCAAAGAAAATTTAGTAGATTATTTTTTCGAAACAGTTCCTCTACCACGATATTTTCAGTGGAATATATTAAATCATAGCGATTTAGAAAAATCGTGTTTTGATATCGACGGTGTACTTTGTGTAGATCCATTGGACGAACAAAATGATGATGGGCCGAAATATATCGATTTTATTCTTAATGCAGCCCCACTCTACATCCCAAAAAGTAAAATTGGCACTCTGGTAACATCTCGCCTCGAAAAATACAGAAAGGAAACAGAAATTTGGTTGCAAAAAAACGGTGTAAAATACAATAAACTTGTTATGCTTGATTTGCCCGATATGCGTGCCCGTCAAAAAGCTAACAGTCATGGACAGCACAAAGCTAATTCGTATAAAGAATCTCAGTATAAATTGTTTTTCGAAAGTTCATTGCATCAAGCACTCGAAATAAACAAAATTACTGGTAAACCTGTTTTTTGTACCGAAAATTTTGAAATGATTTTCGATTCACAATCATTTGCCTACAACGTAAAAAGTGGTAAGTATTTTCCGGGTTTACGCAAAATTGCCTTGAAGATAAGGAACAAATATTTTAGAAAATAGATTATTGTGAAATCACTTTTTTACAACTAAATATTTATTTTGTTACAAATATTTGTTTAAAACATCTACAACCAGTACCACTTCGTTCCATTCCATTACCGGGCTTATGGGTAAGCTTAGTACTTCGTTGTGAATGAGCTCTGTAATAGGAAAAGTTACATTGTTCATTTGCTTGTAAGCTCCTTGTTTGTGAGGTGGAATAGGGTAATGAATTAATGTTTGAATGCCATTTTCTGTTAAATATTGCTGTAAGCGGCTTCGCTCTGAGCAGCGTATAACATAAAGATGGAAAACATGTGAGTTTATATTTTG
>CAMDNO010000011.1 GCA_945902955.1 Porphyromonas cangingivalis | reverse complement strand
TTTCTGAAAGATACCGATAGCAATCCTCCTCTGTCTGAAAATATTTATTGAACTCTATCGAATTCACACCTATATATTGTTTTTTATTATCCACGCTACAAAAGTAGCTTATTTATTCAAAGTACAGCGACCTAAACGCCTATACCAATTATTTTATTATTAATTTTTGACTATATGAATTCGAACCGTTTACAACTTGTACTAAATAAAAACCTTGTTTTAGTTTGTGCTTTATCAATACTTTTTGATTCAAATCTACTTCATTAGTTAATATCTTTCTGCCTTGAATATCAAATATATTTACAGTTAAAAGACCCTTTGCATTGCACAAATTCAGAATGATTCCTTCTAAGGATTGATACACATTAAAATTCACTGACGGATTTTTAACATCGGTAGTTGGGTTTGCAGTAAAAGGCATTACATCTGTTGCTGTTACGCCAACACGTAATTCGTCAACAGTAAAATTCGTACCTCCTCTTACTGATAAACTTGATAAGTTGTTATTTGCGGCGGTCAAACCTGTATAGTCTATTGTTTGTACCGGTAAACCTAATGCAGTACCTAATGTAGGATTGAACCAAAAATCAACTTTCCTTGTTGTTGCACTTGTAAAACTTAGTCTTACAACGATTAATTCGACTTTATTTAAAGTTGCATTACCCAACTTTTTGTTAGGACTTCCATAAGTAATCCACGATGAGGTGCCTGCCTCATTCAGCTGTGCTATATAAATTCTATCAGGAGTACTCCCTAAATTAATTGACATTCTCGGAATACCTGCATCGTCTAACGTACTCACATTAATTAGAAATGATATATATAAATCAGTTGGAGCAGCTACCCAACCAAATCCAGAAGTTGTAGATGTACGTAATGCAATAAATGGGTCCGTAGTCATGTTTCTATATAAAAACGGAGAGTACTCCTGCCCTGATGTTGTGTGTTGTAATGCATTAGCAGATGTAGTCAATATGCCACCACTATTAGAGTAAGTAAGACCGCCAACTACTGTCGAATTAGACCAAGTGCCTCTAATACCAGTACCTAAACCAGTTGGGCTTCCACCTACATTTGACGCAGGAAGTCCATTTCCTCCATTTACAGTAGCTCCTGAAACCGGATTTGTTGAAGCTAATGAATAATTAAAAGGTTCATAGCATATTAATCCAGGGAGAGCCGAGCTGGATGTTGTTATATATTTCTCTGTTGAAGAAGCTATATTTCCTTCAGCATCTCTTGCTTTTACAATTATTGTATAATTTGTATTTGCAGTGAGTCCTGATAGATTAATCGTTGTTGTAGCTCCGTTTGTTGCACCTAAGAGAGTCGTGTTATTATAAACATCATAACCGGCAACCCCAAAATCATCGGAAGAACCAGTCCAACTAAGCGTAAAACTTGTTGAAGCAATATTAGTTGCATTTAAACCTGTTGGAGCAGTTGGTGGGTTTGTAGTTGAGCCGGAAATAGAGATATTTGAACATGACCATCGACTGGTAACTTTGCCTGACTTATACGCTACTGCTTTTACTCTACAAGTAGAGGTAATATTAAAAGGACCTGTGTAAATTGTTCCATTTGTTTCGGTAGGTGTACTGCCATCGGTGGTGTAACGTATAGTTGCACCAGCTACATTGCAACTTATTATTGCAGTGGTAGTTCCGCTAAATATTGTTCCGCTTATGGGAGTTATTGCCGGCATATCCACTTGTCCTGGAGTAGAATTTTGCCAACTAATTGTTTTTACAACATTTGTTGTTGAGCTTAGTGGATATTGATATCGAGTTTTACCTGTTTCGTATAAATACTGATAATCGAGCGAATAGCTCATTTGATTCTGAGGACAACCTGCATATAAATTAAATGATGCCCAATCATCGTTGCTTCGTTTATGATTATCGCCTGTGGTGCCAGGCATTGTCATCCAACCATTGTCATCTATGACCAATTCGCCAGGGAAAGTGGCACCCAATGTACTGTTTATCTCAGTCCATGTAGTACCCGTTAGTTTGAAAGCCAACATTTTATTTAAACCTTTTGAATTTTGAATAAGTATAGGCTGATTGGTAGAAGTAAGAGCAATATTACAAAAGTTATACATCCGTTGCGCATTCACGGCTGGATCTTCAACGTAAACCACTTCACCATTATTAGTAGTAATAGGCAATGTCATCGTTGTGCCATTACTTTTTTTCCATGTAACACCTTCGTCATCGGAATAGGCATACATTAAATGCGTATGAGTGTCGGAAACTGTTGTTGCTGTAGGATTTTTAGCCACATTCCAAACAATATGCATACGATTGTTTTTGTCAAATAC
Organism: Porphyromonas cangingivalis; assembly: GCA_945902955.1. Taxonomy (GTDB): domain Bacteria; phylum Bacteroidota; class Bacteroidia; order Bacteroidales; family Paludibacteraceae; genus Paludibacter. The sequence continues at coordinate 47,794 of CAMDNO010000011.1, read as the reverse complement.
AATTCTGATTTTATAGCCTTGATAGCCATTGTTAGGTTTTGTTCCGGCACCGGAATTATCCCAAATAACAGCTTTTACCTGATGGTCGGCATCCATACCGCCGGATATTGTACCACCCTGAACAGAGGTATAAGCATAATTTAATGAACCTAACTGCGACCATGTTTTGGTGTCGGTATTGTAAACCTGTATATTTCCACTCATAATACCAGGCACCCAACCATGTGTGGCAAGTCCTACATGTTGACGGCTTACATAAAACAAGGTACCTTTTCTGCTCGTTACAAACCGACCGTAACTCACAGCTGTGGGCCCAAATATACCTCCATTAGCCACATTTCCATTCAATTCATTAAATGAACTAATATCCTCAGGATTTGCTGAACGATAATATACCATAGGGGTTTGATGCATATTGCCTGTCCAATGTATATATCCCTCACGGTCAACTGCGATACAAATTTCGGAATGATTATCATCATTCGACACACCAGTTGTTACAATTTTTGTTGTAACCGTACCATTTGCAGCTTTTTTTGCAATACAACCATTAAAATCAGCATCGATATAACCATAATAAATAGCATCCCGATAGGATACAATAGCTGTTGGAAAATCAGCTCCATTGATAGGATTTACAGTTAACGAAAGGTCGGTCGTAACTGTAAATGTTTCGGTTGGCGTAATTGCGTAAAGATGAAGAAAGAATGTGAGAAGAATAAAAAAAGATACTGATTTTTGCATGTTGGATGACTTAAGACGATATTTAACTTACTTGATTTATTTTCGATAACAAAAGAAAAAGGGGCTACCCATAACACCTTAATGTTTTATAGAAGTAGCCCCTTAACACAATCTAATTTACAAATTAGTCAATTATATTATTTGACTTTGAATATTGAAAAAACTATTTAACGAACAATTTTACTGTATTGGTATTTGATGCGTTGCTTACTTTTACCAAATAAATACCTTGTTTCAACGTATTGTTGATAGGTACAAGTTTACCACCTTCTACGTTATGGTTAAATACATTTTTACCTTGTATATCAAATATAGTTACATTTTGTTGACCAACCATTGTGCTTAAATCTACAACAATTGCATTAGATGATTGATAAGCACTGAAATTTGCTGATAGATTTTTAAGTTCGGTAGTCATGCCCGAAACAGGTACTACATCAGCAAAAGCTTTTCCAATTCGAATCTCGTCATAACCAACAGTAGCGTTATTATACGATTTTATTTTTAATGTAGTAACCGTTTCAGCTGCAAATGTTTTTGTTACTGTTTGATAATAAAATGCATTAGCATCATTTGCAGCAGGAGCAGTTGTAGGTAAGTTTGCTGTAACTTTATATATCCAACGTTCAAATTTAGTAGGAGATATTTTAATTAAATTGAAAGTAATACCTGCTGAAGATTCAGGCGTTGTCCAAACACCAGCATAACTTGGAGTTTCAGCCATCATATATGTTTGAGTTTGGGTTGCTGCTCCATTGTTAAAATTAAGCGAGGCTGAAGGATTCTGTATGCTTAATGATGTCGAACCTGTAGTTGGATTTTCACCAGATTCGGAGCAAATATACGATACCCACATATCTTCACCTGCTGTAAGAGTGTTGGTTAATGTACGAGTTGCATCAAAGTATGCAGTTTGAAGATAATTGCCAATATTTAATAATGTACCAAAAACAAGACCTGCAGAACTAACATTGCTAGAACCTGTACTTGTCCAATTAGCACTCCAACCAGTACCACTGTTAAAACTTCCGTCAAAACCCTCGTAAGCAATTAAAGAAGAAGTTGGTACAGCCGGTGTCACAGCAGCAGAAGCTGAACTTGCATCGCTGGTACCTATAGCATTAGTGGCTGTTACTGTAAATGTATAAGCTGTTCCGTTGGTTAATCCTGTTACAACGATAGGGCTCGAAGAACCTGTAGCAGTAATACTTCCGGGATTTGAAGTTACGGTATAACCAGTAATTGCTGAGCCGCCATTAGCTGGGACTGTAAATGCTACCGAAGCCTGCGCGTTACCAGCGGTTGCTACTATCCCAGTTGGTGCATCTGGTGCTGTTGGATCAGGAATTACGGCAGTATATGGTAGCACGTCTGCAGCTGCTACGCCAACTCGTATTTCATCTACTGTAAAATTGGTACCTCCTCTTAATGAAATATCATTTAATACGTTGTTGGCTGCAGTAACGGTATAATCTCTTGTTTGAACTGGTGCGCCTAAAGCAGCACCTAAAGTCGGATTGAACCAAAAATCAGTTGTACAAGTAGTGGCACTTTTAAAATTTAATCTGACAACAATTAATTCTGTTTTATTCGCAGCAGCATTACCCAACGTTTTGGCCGCATTCCCGAAACCATCACTTGCAATCCAAGATGAGGTGCCTGACACTGCCTGCTGTGCAATATAAATTCTATTACCTAAACCATTAATAGACATTCTTGGTATACCTGCATCGTCAAGTGTACTCACATTGATTAGAAAGGATATATACAACTCAGTTGGAGCAGCTACCCACCCAAAACCAGAATTAAGGGCTGAGCGGTAAGCCATAAAAGGATCTGTTGTCATGTTACGATATAAATAGGGAGCATATTCCTGTCCTGAGGTGGTGTGCTTTAAAGCATTACCAGATGTTGTTAATGTTCCACCACCATTTGAGTAGGTTAAGCCTGCTACCACCGTAGAACCTGACCAACTCCCACGTATACCAGTGCTGGTGCCGGCAGGATTTCCACCTACATTGGTGGCTGGGAGACCGTTACCTCCATTTATTCCTGTACTAGCTGCCGGAGCAACTGTAGCTAATGTGTAATTAAACGGTTCGTTAACAATTAATTGCGCATTCACGCTCATGCCAATTAGCAAGAGGCAAGCTACTGCAAGGGAAATAAAGTAATTTTTTGTTTTCATAAATAATTAAATTTTAAAAGGGTTGATTTGTGTTATCACTAAGTATTACACTATAATAGCGAGGATATAACATGGAAATTATATGTTGTAAAACATGAATTTGTAAAATTGGCAACAAAAATTGATGTTCAACAATTAAAACAATAAAGAAAAATCCCCGAAAGCTAAACTTTCAGGGATATTCAATTTAAATCAACTCATTTTTAAATGGTTCTGCTTTCAAAAACTCTGGCGATAAGTTGGTTTCTCCTGGCCCTCCCGGAGGGGTTGATTCCAAAGCTAATGAAATTTCGTTATCGAGAAAAATGATTTCGATACGTGGCTTGATATATTGTTTTTTTGTTTCCATAATATTATTTACAATTTAGTCAGTTACAATTTACTATTTATTACTACGCGGGTTGAATAACTTTTGCCATTTTCAACTAAACGAACTACGTAAACGCCAGCAACGTGTTTAAAGTTTGAAGTTTGAACGTTTGAGGTTACTTGTCCATTTTCCACTAACATTCCCACTGCATTGTAAATACTGTAAACCGATTTTTCGGGAGCTAGAATTGTAATCTGATTGGCGGCATTAACATACACTTGAACATTTAATTTTCCTGTATTTTCAACACCTGTTGCTACGCCCGGAGCACGGAAAAGCAGGGTGAAACGACTTTCGTTGTTTACTGTTGAAGTACTTGTATTGAATGTATATTCTGATTCGGGAAGCAGTTCGGTTTGTGTATTTTGCTCGTTATCCATCAGATATACTTTCGCGCCAGCAGCAAAGTTGCTGATTTCGCTTACTTTAAGTGTTAAACCTGTAGCTGGAGCTTTGAGTGTAAAGCCAAGTGGTAAGGACATATTGTCAGTAGCTTCGGCAAGTCCGTTAATAGCTAAGCGTTCTGTTCCGACAACACTATATAAGTCTGGTAATACACTGCTGTTATTCAGCATTTTGGGTGAATCGTAATTGTCGAATGTATTGGCAGCAGCGGCATCGAAGTAAATAAGCGATTCGTCGGATTGAATGCCATTTGTTAATTGTAAGCGCAAAGTGCGGCGTTCGTTGGCTTTTGGTGCTTTAAATTTGTTATTCGAAGTATTACCTACTGCGTCAATATGTCCACGCATATTATTTTTGAATGTAATGCTTGCACTATTGTTTGGATAATTTAAGTCTCCGGTATTTGTATTTTGTTTTACACGCACCCAGAATGCCTGCATAGGCGGAATAAAATTATTCAAATCGGTAGGTACTGTAGTTCCACCAACAACCGTATGACTTGCACCATTGTAGGTTGTAAAAACATATTGTTCGCTATTATTTTTGGTGCGGAGCCAGAACGAATTCAGCAAAGCTGCTGCGTTAGCGGTTTCTGCATAAAAGTCGTCCCAATTCAGATACGAAGGATACGGATTGCCAACAAGGTTAAAACCACGGCTCGAACCCGATTCGGTGCGGGTTACCGTTAATGGTATAGTTCCTGAGTTGGTTGTACCCGTTACATCAACCGTTCCTGTGGTACCTGTAACCGAAGGCGTACTAGTGGCTACCTGCACATAACCTTTGCCCGGCGTTAAAGTTCCCGACGATTTCACAACCCATGCTTTGGTAACTTCGTTCCATTCCTGAACACTTGTGCCACGACTTAACCAACCATAACCGGCTGTCGATACTGCTGGACTCAAATACCAGTTTCGTCCGGCAGTTACGTGTTGTTTTACAATTGCTGATACTGTTGGATCGCTGTAGTCGTCTACCAATGTGGCTGTGCCATCGGTTGTGCTTTCGAGTGTTATAGTTCCTGATAGCGTTGGAGCATTGCTGATAGTAAGTTTACCGCCTTGAGCCACAGTAATGCTGCTAAAGCTTTGATTGTTGTCAATAGTGAGCGCTGCTCCCGCTGCTACTTGCACTGCCGACGAAGGTGTAAGGTTTAAGTCTGAAGCTGTAACAGCGCCCGAAATGGCTGTGGTTGTAGCCTGTGTGCTCGCTGTGGCTGTTCCATCTCCATTTGCATTTACGGCACGCAATTGTACATTGTAGGTTACGCCATTGCTTAAGCCTGTAATGCTTATCGGACTGGTTGTTGTTCCGGCAGATGTCCAACTGCTTCCTCCATCAGTTGAGTATTTATAATTGGTAATTGCCGAACCTCCAGTAGCACCGGCAGTAAAAGCAACGCTTAAAGATGTGTTTGCAGGTGTAATACTTGTAATAGTTGGAGCTGAAGGTGTGGTTGAAGGTGTAACACTCAATGTATTACTACTTGCTTTATAAGTACCTATCACTGATTTTACCACAAACGAATATGCATTTCCGGCAGTTAATCCGCTCACATCATAAGTTAATACACCAGTAGCAGTTGTTCCTATAGAATTTCCATCCTTAAATATTTCGTAAGTTGCACCTGTTGTACCCGATGCCGTCCATGTTAAAGTAGCAGTAGTTGAACCTATAGCGCTGGTTGTCAATGAACCCGGAGCGCTTGGTACATGTAATGCCACATCGCCAGTAGTTTTATTTAATGAAGTTCCACTAAATTTGTTTGTTGTATAATATTCTTGAGCATTTGGATTCACAAATAATTCATTCAAGTTTCCTGCGGTATAACCAGTTGCCACAGTGCTGATAACCTTTGTAATATAATCTACTTTTCGGATTTTACCTCCTGTTCTATCTATAATATATAAATTACCTGCTAGGTCTACACTTAAGCCTTGAAAATCATTAATTGTTGATGTACTGGTTGCAACTACATTGTCTGTTGTGCCTGCTGTTCCATTTCCTGCATAAGTTGATACTAAGTCGTTTGCAAAATCAAATTTACGTACTCTGATTGATTTAGTATCCGATAAATAAAGCACATTATTTACTTTATCGAAGGCTAAACTTGATATGCGTCCAAATTTGAAAGTTGAAATAGCACCTCCATCACCAACATTCGTATTTCCGTCAGTAATACAAGCTGCACCAAGAATTGTAAAGGCTTGATTTGAAGCCGCAATTTTACGTGGCAAAGTATTTTTATAACCTAGATATAAATTATCTGATGCATCGATTGCTAATCCAGCTGGAACATCATAAGGTAAAACTGTAGCAGTATTACTGCCACTGGCAACTGTAGTCGTGTTTCCTGCATACAAAGTAGAAGTGCCATCGGCTAACGAAACTTTATAAACCTGTGTACCGACACTTGCTACTTGCGTAAAGGCGTACAAATATAACCCATCGTTTGATAGACAAATGAATTTGGGTGCTACCAAAGGTGAAGTCGAAAAAGTAGCAAAAGTGGTTTGTGTTGTAGAACCTACCGTTGATTTAGTAATACGGTTACCAACTGAAGTTGTACCATTCCAGTTTACATCTACTACGTATTTATCACCATTCGAGGTTACAACTACAGAGTTTGGTGAAGTTTGTACTAAACTGATATCACGTGATGCAACTCCGGTAATTGTGATTTGTGCATTTGCATGCGTAGTTAGCAGCATTGCCGCCACCACTACCGAAATAATGTAGGATTTTTTCATACAAGTAGAATTTAAAGATGATTATTTTTTTTTGAATGTGGTTTTAAAAACTTGTTCAAAAAGTAATACACACATTAGGATGGTTTATAACATGCTGGATATTATGTTATTCAACATGTTTTTAGATTTATCGCTCACGTTTCAAGGTGTTTTCAATTCGAATCGAAAAGTTGATAACTTATCCAGCGTATCAATGTCTATAAAAATGTAAAAAGCACTTGCATATAGGTATAGAAAAGTGTATATTTGTAGCCATTTAAAGTCAATAAAAATGTACAGAGATAATATTAAAGAGCTGAATGAGTGGAAATTAAACTTTCATAGGAAACCACTTATAATTTTAGGAGCACGACAGGTAGGAAAAACCTGGCTCATTCAAGAATTTGGCAAACAGGAATTCAAGCAGATGGTGTATGTCAATTTCGAGAAAATGAAAGTTGTTCGAAATCTTTTTGAAGCAGATTTTGATATACAACGTATCTTAGCCAGTTTGTCCATTTTAGCCCGCGCAGAGATTAATCCGGAAGATACTTTGATTGTGTTCGACGAAATTCAAGAGGCAGTTGGTGGACTTACTGCCTTGAAATATTTTTGCGAAGATGCACCACAGTATCATGTAATTGCTGCAGGATCCTTATTGGGCATGAATTTACATCAGAACATATCGTTTCCGGTAGGGAAAGTTGATTTTTTGTATCTGAAACCTTTATCGTTCCCCGAATTTCTGAAAGCACTTGACGAAGAGCGGTTGGCCAATTTAATTGAAAATCCAGATTGGAAAATCGTTCATCTATTTAAAGATAAACTGCTGAATTATTTACGATATTACCTTTTTATTGGTGGTATGCCCGAGGTGGTTTCGCATTTTGCCGAACACAGGGATTTTCGTTATGTACGTCAATTACAGCAAAAAATTCTGACTTCGTATCAACATGATTTCTCAAAACATGCACCCAAAGAAATTGTTCCACGCATTAATATGGTATGGAAATCAATACCTTCGCAATTGTCCAAAGAAAATAAGAAGTTCATTTACGGTGCAATAAAAGAAGGTGCAAGGGCCAAAGAATTTGAATTGGCTATTCAATGGTTGCTCGATTGCGGGTTGCTTCAGCAGTGTTTTCGTATTTCAAAACCCGATATGCCACTGACTGCTTATCAGGATTTGTCGGCATTCAAACTTTATCACAACGATGTGGGATTGCTTGGGGCTATGGCAAAGCTTCCTATGAAATCGGTTATTGATGGTAATGTTATTTTTACAGAATTTAAAGGATCATTGACTGAAAATTTTGTCATACAACAACTTTTATTGAATCATGATACTGCTATTTATTACTGGACAAACGAGAATAGCACATCAGAAGTGGATTTTGTAATTCAAAATGAAGATGAAATTATTCCAATTGAAGTAAAATCAGGAACAACCATCAGAGCTGTAAGTTTTAAATTTTTCTGCGAAAAATACAAACCTGCAAAAGCAATACGTACGTCGCTTGCCGACTACCAGCAAGAAAGTTGGATGACAAATTTGCCTTTATATGCCATAAATTCAATTTTCGCAGTACAAGAATAATTGCCTAAAAAACACATTATCTGTTTTATAACATATTTTTTTTGTGTTATAAAACAAGCCTTCAACTGTATATGTTGTATATAAAAGTACTGTGATGGTACTTAGTTATTAATTTTATACTGTGTTTTTATGAAAAATCGTACTTTCCTTTGCTCTTTTGCATTCTTGCTTATGTTTTTTGCGTCGGCTTCGGCTACTAATTATTACGTTGCCACAAACGACCTAAATGCCGCCGATACTAACAATGGCACAAGTGTATCAACTCCATTTAAAACCATTCAAAAAGCTGCCTCGATTGCCGTAGCAGGCGATGTGGTGAATATCAGAACTGGCTTATACCGCGAAACTGTGCGCCCGACCAATTCGGGTACTGCCAATGCGCGTATTGTGTATCAGCCATACAATGGCGAAGAGGTGACTGTAACAGGGACTGAGCAACTCTCAGGTTTCACTGTTCATCAGGGGAACATATATAAAACTCCTATGGCTTCCAATTTTTTCAGCAATACGCATAATCTGAGCAATCAGATTTTTGTTAATGGTGAGATGATGCCATTGGCTCGTTGGCCAAATAATACAACTTTTAGTCCCTCTTATCCTGCAAAATCGAGTTTATCAACATTTGTAAGTAAAGTTCCTCAAGCCGATGGAAGCTACACATCAAAATTTACAGATGTTAATTTACCCCAAGGAGTAGATTTAGTTGGAGCTGAAATATATGTTCAACCTAATTATGAAGCTTGGAGTTGGACTTTCTCAGGCAAAGTTACGGCAATAAACGGAAATCAAGTTACTTTGACAACAAGAAATGGTAGTGGAAAAGATGGTGGTGGTTCAGTATATGATTCAAAATCAAGGTATTTTTTATATAATAAATTATCACTTCTCGATGCTGCCGGCGAATGGTATCACGATGCTTCTACCAATACCTTATACCTTTGGTGTCCGAACAATGTAAACCCCAATACAGTAACTGTAGAAGCAAAAAAAAGAGAATTTGCGTTTGATTTGTCTGATAGAAATTATATTACCATTAAGGATTTAAAGGTGTTTGCTTCAACCATTTCGACTGATAGTGAGGCTGGTGGAAATAATAGTGGATTTGATGCAAACAACAATATTGTGTATCCATGGCGTGGTAGAGAATATATAGCAAGTGCAACAGGTATTAAATTGGATGGTGTAGATGCGAAATATGTTTCGCATTATACGGATGTAGAAGGCCATTTCTTTTTACAATGGGGCCTAAGTTCGGGTTTAGTTATAAGTGGCACAAATCATGAAGTTCGTAATTGTAAAATACAATACAGTTCAGGCAATGGAATCTCAGTAAATGGGAAAGGACATAAAATTATTAACAACATCATAACCGATGTAAATTATATGTCGACTGATGCTGCCGGAATTAATACAGCACAACCGGGTTTTGTATATGATGTAGAAATAGCATATAATACAATAAAGAGAACAGGGCGAAGTGGTATTACACCTCGTGTTCTTATTAACTCAGAGTCGACAAAATTTTTAGCACGCATTCACCACAACGATATCTCAGAATATATGATTCAGGATTGGGATGGCGGTGGAATTTATGCAGCCTCTGATAATCAGGGTTTTTTACGTGTTGACCATAATACTTTTTATAACGCTGTAAACGCATACGTAAACTCTGGAGTGTATTTCGATTGGACTAAAAATATTATTGTGGATCACAATGTTATTTGGAATAACGATTGGCCACTGCATTTTCAAGCTTATGGTAGTGGTAATTTAAACAATACCTTGGTTTACAACAATACAACAATTGCGCGAAATGCCGCAAATAAATCATACGGGCCGTTTAATATTGCAAATAGTATTGGAACCAATATTGGAACGGTAATACAGAATAATATCATGGTTTATGCTGATGGAACCAACATTAGTGCACCTGGGACTTACAGACCCATAGACTTAGTAAGCTATGCAAGTGCAAAAAAAGAATCTAATTTTCTTCACGAAATGGGTGTTCCGGGTTTTGTTGATTTGCAAAATTTCGATTTTCAACTTACTGCAACTTCACCATGTGTAAATGCAGGTACATTATTTCAAGAAACAGTTATAGAAGGAGTAACAGTTCCAGCTTTCAATGATCCAATAGATGGCACAGTAGATATTGGAGCTTATGAGTTTGGGAAACCTAAATTTTTAACGGGAGCCAATCACAGTCCTGATAACCAAGTTCCTACAAGTCCTCAAGGGGTTAAAGCCGAAAAAGTATCATCAAATAGTATGGAGTTAAGTTGGACACCATCAACCGATAATATCGGAATTACTGCATACCATGTGTATGAAGGCTCAACTCTTATTGGCTATTCAGAGCATCCATTTCTAAAAGTTACTAATTTAATTGCAGCAAACACTTATAACTTCTCGGTAAAAGCAGTTGATTACAGAGGTAATTTTTCTGATCCGGCATTTCTTACAGTCAGCACTATTTCTGTTGACAATGAAGCACCATCAATCCCACAAAATGTCCGGGTTGAAGATGCTACCCTCACTAACTTTAAGGCTGTTTGGTCAGAGTCCACGGATAATAATTTTGTTGAAAAATATGAAGTTAAATTAAACGGTGTATCAAAGGGATTTGTAAGTGTTCCTTCAACATCGTTAAAAATAAATGGATTGTCAGCCAATACATTATATAAATTATTAGTTATTGCTTATGATGGCTCTGGAAACTCAAGTATTTCGCCAGAGGTAGATGTTACAACAGGAAATGCCGCTTTAGTTGCTTATGAGCCATTTAATTATAGTGTAGGAACATTAAACCCTGATGCAGATGGCACAGCAAGTGGATTTGGATATCCGGCAAGCAACTTTGAACTTATTTCGACAGGACTTAGAGGAAACTGGGGAGCAAAAAGTGCGGTATTGGCTAATAGCCTAATTTACAGCAATGCACTAAACGATAAGCTATTAACGAACAACAATTCATTGGCATTAGAGAATGGAACACTTTCGCGAAGTTTGTATATGTATAGTGGTTTAACAGGCGATCCGTTTGCAAGTTATAAAATTTCAACGGGCGATTTTGGCGAAAACAATTCAGAAATCTGGTTTAGTATTTTAATGAATGTTTCGGATATAAATAATGATGTGCGTCTAATCTTCAAATCAATTACAAATAAAAATCATTTTAGCATTGGAGTTAATAATAAACAATGGTGTATTATCGATTCTACTCTAAATAAAATTGGAGGAGTTCAAGCTACTTCAAGCCAAACAGTTTTATTGTTAGTGAAAACAACTTATGGGTCTGTCGGTGCTTCTTCAAGAGATGATAAAGTGGAGCTTTGGGTTAATCCAAATTTAACCGGAAGTTTACCACCTGCCGATGCTGTGTACAACAATATGGTGGGTAATTACAGTCGTTTTGGTACTTTAACCAGTTTGGCATCGACTTCAAATTCAATTTGTACTTTGGACGAAATGCGAATAGGATTACAGAAAGAAGATGTTTTGCCTTTGAGCACTCTATCTGCCTTAAAATCAGCTGTGGAAAATCAGAGAAATGTATATCCTACCGTTACATCAAACTTTGTGAACGTGGTAGATTTGGAAGGGTATCAGTTTAGCATTTTCAACATGGAAGGTAAATTAATGTATTCGGATATTTTACGGCAGAACAATATGACTATCAATCTAAGTGCCTACAATAAAGGAATGTATTTTATTAAAGCTTTAGGAAAAAATGAATCAAAATTCTTTAAAATCATTGTTCTTTAAAACTGTAATTATTCGGTTTTGAATTTTGCATCTTTTTTTTCTAAATACTGAATGAAACATTGTGATTTTGACGTGCCCCCTTGTCTTAAAAAGGGGGCATTTTAAACTTTGTTACTTAAAGTAATAAGCTCAACTCTCTACCCAACTTACACATATAACCTATTAGGCGTAATGCTTCCAGCGACCGTGCAAACATCAACCGACAAATAAAATCTTATCTTTGTGCTTTCAAATAAACAATGGCTGAAGAAATAAAGAAATTTAAATTTAAACGAAATGCAGACCTTCAAATTGAGGTTGTGCCGTTGCACACCTTGACAACATTTAACAAAGACCATTTAGTTACGCCACATCGGACAAATTTTTATCATATTTTTTTATTTGAAAAATGTCAGCCGACACATTTTGTTGATTTTGAACCTATCAACATTGAGCCATACTCTTTATTATTTATTGACAAAGATCGTGTACATAAATTTGACCAATTGCTAAATTATGATGGACAAGTTTTAATTTTCACAGACGATTTTTTTTGCAAAACAGAAACAGACACGAAGTTTTTAAGAAGTAGTATTTTGTTTAATGACCTTGTAGACCAACCTACAATCAAATTGAATGAAACTGATTTTAAAAAATATACGAACATTTGTGAAAACATAACAGAAGAATTGAGTTTGCCTACTGATAATTCAAAGCATATTTTATTAAAAAACCTGCTTCATAATTTTTTACTTCTTGCTGAAAGAGAAAAACGCAAAAAAGGTTTTACAGAAATGAAAAAAAGTGTAGACCTTGACTATACTTTGCTATTTCGTGATTTATTAGAAACAAACTATATCAAATTAAAAAGTGTAAACGACTACGCTAAAATCATTCATATTTCTGAAAAACGATTAGGGCAAGCCACCTCAAAGGTTTTAGGTAAATCACCAAAAGGAATTATTAACGACAGAATTTTGTTAGAAGCCAAACGACTTTTGGTGCATACCAATTTATCCATTAAGGAGATTGGGCAAGAATTAGGTTTTGAGGATCCTGCCTATTTTGTTCGCTACTTCAAAAAAAATACAAAAACTACACCCGTAGAATTTAGAGAAACTTACCTCAAAAAGTAACTTTCCCAAAAGTGCCATACAAAGGCTGATTTGTCCATTGTGCAAAATTTGAAACTATCTCATCTTTGCATCATTATTAATCATTTAAAATTTTAAAAAAAATGGACAAGAACAGAGAAGCCCTAACGGCATTTTACAAAAAAGCACTTACTGTAAATGTAGAAACTACTCCCACAGCTGTGTTGTCTGAGGTATTGGCCGATGATTTCATTTCTTCAGGCTCGGTTGAGAGTAAAGGAAAACCCGCATTAATTGGCCAAGTTGAATTTTTCTGGAAACTAATTCCCAACTTGAAGTGGGAGCCACAAGATATTGCTAATGATGGCAATAAATATGTAGTTCGCAGTTTGGTAAGTGGAACTCCTAACGGCGATTTTATGGGTTTGCCTACCGATGGTACAAAATCATTTAAAATTATGTCGATTGATTTTCATACAGTTATTGATGGTAAATTGACTTCGGTTCATCATCTGGAAGATTGGGGAACTGCTATAAAGCAATTAAAAGCATAATTATTATATTAAAGGAATTATGAAAGATAATTGCAAAGAAGAAGCAGGAAAAATAATGCCTTTTGTAGACTTCAACAAATGCGAAGCCAAAGGACCTTGCGTAGAAGTTTGCCCTTTTGATGTTTTTGAAATGCAAAAAATTTCAGAAGATGAATTTTCAAAATTATCTTTTATAGGTAAACTCAAAACAAAAGTTCATGGCATGGATAAAGCAGTAGTTATTAATCCTGAACTTTGCCATGGTTGCGGGCTTTGTGTTAAGGTTTGTCCCGAAAAAGCAATTAAATTAACAAAACAGATTAACTCTAAGAAATAAAAACTCATGAGCAATCAAGTAATTGAAATTACCTATTTCAAGCCCGAAGACACTGTTTAGCAAGAAAGTTTTCAGGCAAGAAACATTCGTGTAGGCGAGGAATACGCATCGATACAAGCATGATTTACAAGTCGAGAAACAGGAGTAAATGCTGACGGCACATGGGTAATTTTAGTGCATTGGGAAACTTTAGCACACGCATATGCCTTTATGCAAAAATGGCAATGATTTTTATGCCATTGATATTACTAATTGTAGAAATATTTATCATCAAAACTTTGGTTGGTCTCATTCAAAAACGAAATGTGGGCTGATTAGTTCTCCTCAAAACATGCTTAACAACATAAGTTTAGATATGTTATAATACATACTATAATGTGTATTACTGTACAATAAGCCAACTAAAATTGTGCTTAAAATAATCTTATTTTATTAATCAATTAACTGCTGATGCACTAAATATATTGCTTTACATACTTGTTGAACTCGTATTGGATAACAACATTAAGCACTTGTGAAAAAATATATTTGCCTTTGTGCACGATAATTTAGTGGTTCTAATTTTAAATACCACATAATTATTTTTCCAATTCAAATCGTAAAATCAAAGAATGCTCTTATTTTGTTGTAAATCAACATTATATGTAACAATATAAATAATTAGTGCATCAACAGTATTACTTTATTAGCAACTTTAAAACTTCAAATACTATGTTGAACACATTCAAATTTTTCACGCAAATTATTTTTGTATTTACTCCTTTGTTTTTGATTAGTCAAACCCTCAGTGTATCTACTGACATTCCATTAACTAAAGTACATTCAATCGATGGTGTCGCTTGGGCAACGCCAATTGGAACATCACTCACTTCCGGAAATATCTATTGGACTTATCTCGACGATAAATTAAATGCAGTAGTAGTTAAGAAAACGCTGGCTGGGGAGGTAAGTTCTAAAATTATAATGACAAATATTATGAATGATAACAACCATGCCGAAATGTCGCTTGGAGTAGATAATGATGGATATATACATGTAATGGGGGGTCATCACAATTCACCTCCACAATATTATGTTTCAAAAAATCCTGAAGATATTACAGAATGGGAATTTCGCGGTAATGATACTATCAAAGGCGGAATTGAGGGTAAAGGGATTACTTATCAGGGATTTTATCGTAACAATAACGGTACTTTGTTTGTAGCCATGCGTAGTAATTTAATCAATAATTTCGTTACAGGCGACCGTTCGATAGCTTTAGCACGTTACAATACACAAACAAAAAAATGGAAAATGCTCGGTGGTAAAAATTATAATGCATACCAAGGTTGTGGATATATTTCGGGTGAGCAAAATGGCATGACAGCCTTTGTTTGGAATCCTTCGGGTGTAGGTGAAATGTTCAATGCATCCGGATGTGCATTAAGTGCTCATTATCAGGGTTACCAACTTCGTATTGTTTTCGACAAAAACAATGGAATGCATGTAACCTATAATATGTCGGACAGTATAAATATTAATTACAATGTAAGCGATGTTTCAAAATATATGACACATGTGTTTTACGCATTTTCGCCCGATGATGGTGATAACTGGTTCAAAGCAAACGGACAAAAAATAACTTCGCTGCCAATTACCAAAGCGAATGGTGATTTGGTGTATAAAAAATATCCGGCAGGCTATAAGTACCCGAATATGAATATAGAAACTACCATTCAGAACACCAATGAGTTAGTGTTGGACAACGATGGTAAACCAATGATTATGCAAGGGGTTTATGTACCAAACGAAACAAAAGTATTCAAATGGTTAAGTGGTAAGTGGACTGAAATTACGTATGACATTTCGTTTTCCGGCTCCGATGTTTATAATGGACTTTACAGAGGTGAAACTTACAATTTTGCAAGCAATGGCATGCTACGGATTAGTGCCGACAGTCAAAACAGCTGGACAGATTATCCTTCGATAACACAGACCAGCACAGCTTTGATGATTGACAGATATTATTTACAAAAAACCGGAAAACTCAGATACTATTCGAGAATTGCTAACAATGCCGGCGTTGTTACACTCGCTTTTAAGGGTGGCGAATACGGAAAAAAAGTATATACTGTTAATGCTACAGCCATTAATGGAACTGTAACTCCGGGTTCTGAACCGTATTGTGGTGGACTTACGGCTACCGTTTTTGCAAAACCCAATGCTGGCTATGTATTCGATTATTGGAGTGGAGATGCTTCCGGAAGCGCAAACCCTTGTATTATTAAGAATATTAATGCGAATAAAAATATTGTAGCTAATTTTAAGGAGGCTACAGCATTGAAACAAGCTTTTGAAAATGAATTGATTCAAATTTTTCCAAATCCAGCAAGTACTATATTAAATATTGAAACCAGCCTTTCTGATATCAATTTACAAATCAACACTTTGGATGGAAAAGCCGTTTTTGAACCAATGGGATTAAATAGTATGCAAAAAACAATTGATGTGTCAAATTTGGCAAAGGGGATTTATTTTGTTCGTTTCAATACTAAAAATCAAACTATTACTAAAAAATTAATTGTAAACTAAGTTGATTGACAAAAATAAAATATCTAAGTTGATGTAGGATTTGCTATTAACCAGTGCTTTAATTATTAATGGTCATGTTCCAAAAAAGTAAAGTTTTCCGATTAGTTCTCCTCAAAACATGTTTAACAACATAAGTTTATCTGTGTTATAATACTTACCATAATGTGTATTACTATACAATAAGCCAATTTAAATTGTGCTTAAAATAATCTTATTTTATTAATCAATTAATTCTATTTATTTATGATGAAAATTTATGCAAATTATCAAAAACCATTATTTTGGCTTTTGATGTGTCTCGTTTTTCCGGCTTTGCAGGTTAGTGCACAGCTAAGTTCAAAAGCAACAATGGGAAAAATGTTTTTAGATGCCGACGCTGCCGATTGGACTGGAATACCGTCCGATACAGCTAAAATTTTTACTGCTGGAGGAACAGACCCACTCTACAAAGGGCCAAGCGACTTTTTACCTACATTTAAAACTGCATGGGATAGTAAAAACTTTTATTTTTATGCCGACATTAAAGATGACATTAAAGTAAAAAAAGGTACATTTTATCTTACTGATAATCTTGAGTTGTCTTTAGATGTAAATAATTCGAAAGGTGCTGCTTTTGATGGAGTGGATGATATTAAAATCCGTATTAACCGCGACACTACTTTAGTCAATACAGCTATTGGAAACAATATGCTGGGCGATTATCCGTGGACTGCCACCTCTGCTGATGGCATGAAAGGTATGGTTGTAAAACAGAAAGAGGTTACAGGTGGTTATATTGTCGAAGTTGCTATACCTTGGGACTCTATACAAGTAAAAAATCCAACTAAAGTAACGATTGGCGAAGGCACAACAATTGGATTTATGGCTTATTTCTGCGATCAGGATTCGTTGAAAGATAATGGTGCTGACCGTACAAAATTAATTGCATTTAATGGTGCAGCAGGCGGAACTCCTTCAACTTGGGGTACATTAACACTTACAGGTACTCCAGTTCAGACAAAATTAACTTCGAACGCTGCTCAAGGTAAAATTATTATCGATGCCGATGCCGCCGATTGGGTAAATGCACCTGATGTGCCGGTAGCTATAGTTAATTCCGGAGCAAATAATTTGGTAGATGCTGCTGACTTTAGCGGTACGTTCAAAACTTCGTGGGACAAAAAGAATTTCTATTTCTTTGCCAATATCAAAGATGATATCAAAGTAAAAAAAGGAACTTTCTATTTAACTGATAATTTTGAATTGTCGTTGGATGTAAATAATTCAAAAGGCAATGCTTTTGATGGTGTTGATGATATAAAAATACGTATCAACCGCGATACTACATTAATTAACACTGGTATTGGAAACAATATTTTAGGTGACTATCCTTGGACAGCAACCTCAGCCGATGGTATGAAAGGTATGGTTATCAAACAAAAAGAAGTAGCTGGTGGCTACCTTGTTGAATTAGCTATTCCTTGGGATTCAATTCAGTCCAAAGTGCTTCCTGCTAACCGTTTGACATTGGCTGAAAACAGTGTAATTGGTATGCAGGTTTATTTCTGCGATCAGGATTCATTAAAAGATAATGGAGCTGACCGAACCAAATTGCTTTGGATTAATGCAGTAGGAGGAAAACCAGCCACTTGGGGTGATTTAATGTTGGCAGGTACACCAGTTGAAACAAAACTCACTTCAAATGCAACACAGGTAAAAATAGTAATTGATGGCGATGCCAGTGAATGGACAAATGCCACTTCAGTTCCTGTAGCTGTTGTTAATTCAGGAGCAGTTAATTTAGTAGATGCCGCTGACTTTAGTGGTTCGTTCAAAACTGCTTGGGATGCCAAAAAAATGTATTTCTATGCGGATATTAAAGACGATATTAAAGTTAAAAAAGGAACTTTCTATTTAACCGACAATTTTGAATTATCGTTGGATTTAAACAATTCAAAAGGTAATGCTTTTGATGGTGTTGATGATATAAAAATACGAATCAACCGTGATACGACTTTAGTAAATACTGCCATTGGGAACAATATGTTAGGCGATTATCCCTGGACCGCTACCACTGCAGATGGAATGAAGGGTATGGCTATAGTTCAAAAAGAAGTTTCAGGAGGCTATCAGGTTGAATTGTCAATTCCGTGGGATTCTATCCAAGTGAAAAATCAGAATAAAGTGGCAATTGCAGAAGGTACAACCTTTGGTATGCAGGTTTATTTCTGCGACCAAGATTCATTGAAAGATAATGGAGCACACCGCACTAAATTGCTTTGGATTAATGCAGTTGCAAGCAAACCAGCTACTTGGGGCGATGTAGTTTTAGCGGGAACACCTGTTGATTTCAGTGCTTTGAAAACAGTTATTGACAACAAATATGCAATTTATCCAAATCCAGTAAAAGATATGCTTTATATCAGCAATGTTGCCGATGTAACATCTATACAAGTTTACGAACTGAACGGTAAATTGCTTAATTCGTATCGCAACACAACAGAAAATTTGATGACAATCAATACAAGCACTTACAACAAAGGTGTTTATTTGATTAAAATCAATGATAGTAAAGACAATGTACAAATGTCGAAATTTGTAAAATTCTAAATTCAACAAACAAATAAACAACCTGGAAGAATACCCTTCTTTCAGGTTGTTTTTATTATAAAGAATAAGATGAAAAATATCCTACTACATTTCCTGTTTCTTTTTTTAACTATCAATACAGCATTTTCAACAAATTACTATTTTTCAACTTCAGGTAACGATTCTAATTCAGGAACAAGCACAAACTCTCCTTTCAAATCTACCGACAAACTTATTTCACTCCAACTATTCGCTGGCGACTCCATTTTATTCAAAAAAGGAGAAGTCTTCGTTGGGAATATCATGATCAAGCAATCAGGAACCATTGCTCAGCCAATAGTAATTAGTTCTTATGGCACAGGCAGTCAATTGTCTATACTCACCGGAGCAAGTTCATTACGCAATTGGTCAGTTTATTCTCAAAACACAAAACTATATACTACAACCCTACCCTCTACTGTAAAACAACTCTACAGCAATGATAAATTGCTCGACTTGGCACGCTATCCCAATGCTCCAAATTATTTATATGCCAACTCAGGAATGACAGTAGGTAATGTGCAACAATTTTCGCCAACTACACTCACCCAAACAAGTGGATATTGGGTTGGAGCTACTGTAAAATACCGTGCTAATAACTGGGCTTGGGAGTATCGAAAAATCACTGGTTTTTCCAATGGCAATATCTCTTATTTCCCTGACACACGGTATGCTGTTGCAGGAGGAAATGATTTTTTTATCGAAAATAAATTCGAACAATTGGATGCCAAAAACGAATGGTTCTATAACACAACATCCAAACAACTTTTTCTCTATCCCGAAAGTGCTTCGACAATGACAACTGCCAATATTAAAGCAGTGCTTTTTGATAATGCTGTAAAGTTGGATTCATTAGTAAGCAATATCACTATTTCAAATATAATTTTCGATAAATACTCTGGTAATGGCATTTACGGTACGGCACGTAATTCGAATGTAAGAATTGAAAATTGTGCATTTCAAAACATCGAAGAGATGGGAGTGAAATTTTATCGCAAAGCGAATAATTGCTTTGTAAATAACTGCTTTTTCATGGATGTTCGAGGTAGAGGAATCTCGTTTGTGGAATCTTATAAAAACACAATTTCTAATAATACTTTGAAGCGAATTGGCATGTTGCCTGGCAGAGGAATTTCTGGTGTTAACGGTTATGTGGGCATTGTCTGCGAAATCCGTGACGAAAGCCGCAATCGTGTACTCGACCAATTCGATTCTATTTCGAACCATAATATAGTACGTCATAACACCATTGATAGTACAGGTTACATTGGCATTCGTGTGGATGGACAGTACAATACAGTCGAAAAAAATATAATCAACCATGCCATGCTAACGATGGACGATGGCGGCGGACTTTATTGTTATAATACTATAACCAAAAGCAGTATAATAAGCAACAACTTTGTAATGAACTCTGCAACTCAGGCAAGCATTACAAATGGTATTTATATCGACAACAATGCTTATGATATGTCAGTTATAAATAATACAGTTTTAAACATACCTGGAGCTGGAGTTTTGATTAACGCAGAAGCGCACGACAATATTGTACGTTCTAATGTGCTATTTAACAACTATATAGGAGTTTGTTTTTCTGATTGGGGAACAACTGCAATTTATGGGAATAAAATATATAAAAATACCATAGTTTCAAACTCTTCCGGTTATCCTGCCATTCAAATTAATTCTAATACAGGTCGTTACAATGTAGCTGTTGCCGATTCAAATTATTTTGTCAATCCACATACCGATAATATATTTCAGTATATGTGGAATCAAAATTCCAACTTCAATTTGGCTACCTGGCGTACAAAAGTTCCTTACAACGATATACATTCTGTGGCATTAACCACTAATTCTTCTCCCAAAGCAACAGCAGGTAATTTTTTCCTGTTTACAAATAAAACAGATAATCTACGAACAGTTGATTTAACGGGATGTGGCTGTACCGATTTAAAAAGCAACTCCATCAATCAACTCGAATTGCCGGCATTCAGTTCTCAAGTATTAATAAAAGATCCGACAAAATGTACGGGTATAGTAAATGATACTCCATTTTTGTTACCAAATTATACTTGGCCATCAAAAGGGTACGACAACGCTGTTTATGCTGGTGATAATTATATTGGGTTTGTTTCCGTAGTTCCGACAGTATCATCAAATCAGAATTTCACCATATTTCCAAATCCCATAACGAGAGGTGGTTTACTAACTGTAGAAGGCAAAGGATTAGACATCAACAATTGCGCCTTAATTATCAGCGATTTAACTGGTAAAATTTTACATAAAACGCAATTGTCAGCCGCCAATACGATTGACTTAAATGGCTTAAATTCAGGCGTTTATTTTCTAAGCATTCAAAACGACAAATATAGTAAATCATTCAAATTAGTTGTGAAATAAGTAGTGAAATAAAGTCCATATCAGAAGCCCTTTAAAACATGTTTTTAAACATAATATTTCTAATGTTATAATATTATTATTCATGTGTATTACTTTTGACGAAACAAATTGTTATATTGTTTGTAATAGTACAACAAAAATGTTTTACAAATAAATTAAATTATTCATTTAAAATTTTTATTATTATGAAAAAACTTTCCTCTTTAATTGCTATTGCAATTATCGTTGCATTTCAAACAGCAAATGCCGCTCAACCAACTTCTCCTTTGGTAATCACTCCAACAACTACTGCACCTACTATTGATGGAGATGCAAAAGATGCTACATGGACAGGTATTACCGCTCAACCAATCAACGTTATTTACACTGGCGAAGCCGCCGGATTTGATGCCGATGGTTCAGGCGATTTAGATGCCACTTTTAAAGTTACTTATGATGCATCAAAAATGTATTTCCTTTTTACTGTAAATGATGACATTATTACTCAGGATCCTGCTGCACACTGGCTTGGTGACAAAGTCGAAATTTATTTTGGCCTACCGGGTTATTTGGCTTCTGACAATGCACATTCTGCTAACACTCGTCAATTTGATTTCACAGCCTCTTTTGATCCAAATGTTTTACACGGTCAATTATCTTATACCGGATCTGCCGACCCAGCCACCGATGGAGTAGAATCTGCTTATACAGAAACTGCTACGGGATATATTATTGAAGTATCGCTTGATCGTACCATCGCTTTAGCAAATGTGCCAGATATGGCTACAATTGGTTTTGATATATGCATTGCTGATAATGATGTAGTAGGTGGTGCTGGTGTTCGTTTTCGTAAATCGTGGTTTAACGATGGTGCTATTAATGAATTATGGAATACAATGGTAGGAGCTGGACAGTTAACTTTAAATGGGAAAACGGCTTTAAAGAGCGTAAGTGTTAATCTGCCTTACTCATTATCAAACAGTACTTTATCTTTTAACACAGTTACTAATGCTACTATCAACTTATTTGATATTGCAGGAGCTCAAATTTCAGCGTCAACAAACACAAATAAATTGAATGTTTCAAATCTAAAATCAGGTGTTTATTTTGCAGTTGTAACTGGTTTAGCTGGTGAAATAATTGGTAAGGTACGTTTTGTAAAATAAATCAAAATCAAATAGCTCTACTTAAACAAGAATTCGGTTTTAATCGAATTCTTGTTTAAAAAAGCTGAATTCCTTAATTACAATTAACTGTATATAAGTACTTCATGTAAATTAATCTTTTATTAGTATGATTAATCGCTTTAAACAAATGGGTAAAAAGCTGCTTGCTAAAAGCAAAAAAGCAAGCTATTTTACGGTCATTATTGCATTTCTAATCACAGTATCCCCACTACAAATACAAGCTCAGAATGGCTCGTTGAATGTATCGGTTACAAATGCAACCTTGCGACAGTTTTTCGAGAAAATTGAAACGCAGAGTAATTTTAAATTTAGCTATCGTGATGCGACCATCAGCAATGTGGGTGATATTACGTTAGATGTTACAAAACAAACCATTCAACAACTATTGGGTCAGGTATTACCCGGTCGTGGTTTGCAGTTCGAAATTGAAGGAAGCAATATCCTCGTAACTACCAAGCAAGTACAGCCAAACGGGAATGTTCAAAAAAAAAGAAAAATTCAAGGTAATGTAGCAGATAAAAAAACAGGTGAAGCATTAATTGGAGCCAATATTCTGATAAAAGGCACCACAAATGGCACAGTATCTGATATTGACGGTAATTTTACACTAGATGTAGAAGATGGCAATTTGCTGGTTATTAACTATATAGGTTACAATAAACAAGAAATTCCGGTTGGCAGAAACACGGTAGTAAAAGTACAACTCGAAGACAATACCATTAACATAAACGAAGTAGTTGTAGTAGGTTACGGTACTCAGAAGAAGCTTGATCTTACCTCCTCCATTTCAACCATATCATCCAAAGATATGAAAAATGTGATTGCTTCGAGTACCGAAAGTATGTTGCAAGGACGTGCAGCTGGTATACAGGTAGCAACAAACTCGGGAGCTCCCGGATCTTCTGTTTCCGTAAAAATCAGAGGTGTTATTACTACCGGCGATGCAGAGCCACTGTATGTGGTTGATGGAATGCCTATGGCAAGTGGAGGTGGGGATAATAAATTTGGGATGAACTCCATTAATCCCAGCGATATTGAATCCGTTCAAATTTTGAAAGATGCTACTTCGGCTGCAATCTACGGTTCACGAGGTTCGAATGGGGTAGTTATTATCACCACTAAACGTGGAAAATCGGGTAAACCTACCATTAATTTCGAAAGCTATTATGGTATACAAACGCTTGCCAACAAAATTTCGGCACTTAACAAAGCACAATACAAGCAGTATTATGACGCATTAGGTGTGTATAAACCTTCAACATCTAACTATAACGATTTTAACGATCCCGCACTATTTGCAGCATTACCAGACTTCGACTGGCAGGATGAGATTTTTACACCTGCACCTACATCTAATCTACAACTATCCGTATCAGGGGGTAACGATAATTCCGTATTTATGATTAGTGCCGGACATTCCAAGCAAGAAGGTATGGTTAGTGGTTCCGATTTTAGCCGCACTAATTTTCGTATAAATTCGGACCACACGATTAATAAATGGTTAAAGTTTGGCGAAAGCTTAAACTTAAGTAATTCTATTCGCCACCGTGTAATGGAGGGTGGTGTTGGCTTTAACTATGTTTCGGCAAGTCCAATTATAACCGCACTTGTATCGGATCCAACAACAACTGCATACAATGAAAATGGTGAACTTAATTATATGAAACATTCCGGTTCATTTAATGGTGCCGGTATTCGCGACCGTGCAAACTACACTTACAACAACAAAAAAATAAGCGGGAATATTTACTTTGAAGTATCATTATTGAAAGAATTAAAGTTTAAATCAAATCTTGGTTTAGATTATAACTTAGGCGAAACGAAAGAATTTTTACCTTCGTTCAAAGTTGTTGGCTCTCCTCTCAACGAAGCACAACTTGTACCTTCATTAAAAATGCAAGATGCACACGCCACTTATTTTGTTGTTGAAAATACGCTGACTTACAATAAAACACTTGGTAAACATACAGTTGGATTGATGGTAGGTCAAACAGCCGAAATGAATGACAGTTATGATTTGTCAGGTTATAACTCTACTATTCCCGGCAACCAGGAATATCTGCAGTATTTAAGTGCCGGAAATCCTTCAGACCCAAATCGTTCAATATCAGGTTATGCAAGTGCCTGGCGCATGTATTCCTATTTAAGCCGTTTAAACTATAGCTACAATGATAAGTATTTACTCACAGGTTCCATACGCCGTGATGCTTCTTCGCGCTTTGGGCCAAACAAAAGAGCTGGGGTTTTCCCTGCATTTTCGTTGGCATGGAAAATTAAAAATGAAAATTTTCTGAAAAATATTGACTGGCTCTATATGGCTAAAATACGTACCGGATGGGGAAAAGTAGGAAACCAAAAAAATATTGGAAATTATAGTTATAATACCGTTTTGCAACCAAATGCTAATTATCCATTCGGCGACCCTAAAACGTCATGGCCTGGCGTTACAGCAGGTGTAACTGGAGGCGGATACGGAGGCACTAATGGTGGGAAGCCCGGAAATCCTGTTTTGAGTTGGGAAGAAACTAACACAACAAGTATAGGTGCCGATTTCTCATTTTTCGAAAACAAATGGTCATTAACAACTGATTATTTCTACAAAGATAATATAGGCATGCTATCGCAAGCAACAGTACCGGATTATTTAGGAATACAAGGACCAGACGAAAACGGCGGTAAAATAGAAAATAATGGTTTTGAGATTGAGTTAGGACACCGAAAATTAGAAGGTGACTTTACTTATGATTTCAATTTCAATTTAACTTATATAAAAACTAAAGTCGTTCAGTTGGATGAAGCTCGTTTATCTAACTATATTGAAACTTCATGGCTATCACGCACCATGGAAGGTGGTGGAATAGCCGATTTCTGGGGGTTAAAAACTGATGGTACTTTTAAAGATGCTGCCGATGTAGCAAGAGGCCCTGTTCAAACAGTAGGTGGAAACGTGGGTGGTACTAAACCAGGCGATATGAAATTTGTAGATATGAATGGCGATGGAAAAATTACAACAGATGACGAAACTGTAATTGGTAATCCTATGCCTGATTTTACGTATGGATTTACAGCTAATTTTTATTACAAAAATTTTGATTTAAATCTATTTTTCTCAGGAGTACAAGGAAACGAAATTTACAACAACCTTTATCGAGTAATGATGGGTCGTTGGGGTGTGAATCATCATACCGATATTTTGAATGCATGGACACCAACAAACACAAATACAAATATCCCACGCTTCGAAGAATCTTCGCTGAATAATAACCTCAGAGTTTTGAGCGACCGATGGATTAAAGATGGATCCTATATGCGTTTCAAAACATTAAGTTTGGGTTATACTTTGCCTAAAAAGTTAGCAACTAAGCTTACCCTTCAAAATGTACGCTTGTACGCTACCTTGCAAAATGTATTTACATTAACTAAATATAAAGGTTTCGACCCCGAAATATCTCAAAGTGTGGGCTGGGGAAGTTCTGGTTTGGACTTGGGTGTTGATAACGGAAATTACCCTCAACCGCGCACTTTCTTATTTGGTATTAATGTTTCACTCTAATTATAATTTAATATAGAAAATGAAAAAATATAGTTTTATAGTATTAGCTATTGCAAGTGTAATGTTGAGTTCGTGTAGCGACAGTTTTCTTGAACTCAAAGAACCTATCAGACCTACACTCGAAACCTATTATACTGATAGTGCTACGGCTTACAACGGACTAGTAGGTTGCTACAACAGTTTGCAACAGATTCCGCGCAGCGAAGCGCCAATATTGCCATTTATCACACTCGATATTCGTTCGGACGATACCGATTACGCAGCAAATCCACGTGGTGCTGCCGAAGAAGGAAATTATTTGAATGCAGCTGGTTTTGCTAACTTTGATATTTATTCAGACACGCCTTATTCAACGCAATTGTATAATTACAGCTATAGAGGTATTAATACAGTAAATAAATACATGGAAGGTTTAGCTGGTTTAAAACTTACTATATCGCAACAAACATTAATCAATCAGTATATTGCCGAAGCAAAGTTTTTACGTGCTTATTATTATTTTATATTGGTGAAGAATTTTGGTGCAACGATACTCTATTCAGCCACATTGCCTTACGAAGAATGGCGCTTACAGAAACGCTCGCCCGAATCGGAAGTTTATGCTCAGATTTTTAAAGATTTGAGAGAGGCTATTACTGTTTTGCCGACTAAAAGTCAATACCCCAAAGTGCAGCTAAACCGTATTACTAAAGGAGCTGCTCAAGCATTATTAGCCAAAACATTAATTACGCAGGCTGAATTAAACGTTTCAAGTACGAATTGGGCTGAGGCATACAATCTGTGCAGTGCTATAGAAACATCCGGAGAATATAATTTGAATACCGCATTTAAAGACATTTGGTTAGCTGCTTTTCAAAATAGCACTGAAAGCGTATTCGATATTGTTTTCGAAGAGTCTATCAGCTCCGAAATTGACGCATATATTCATTACTTAAGTCCTCGTTTTATTTTTGTAAATGGTAAACCAAGTCATGCAGATAAAATGATTTATGGATTTGGATTATCTGGGATAACTGAGGAGCTTGCTAATCAGTACGGATACAACAAAGACGGTGATAGTCTTTCGTATGTAAATATGAATGACCAACGGGGAAGATATACTTTTTGGGCACGTTGGGACAGGTATTTAGGTAAAAGTGTGGTTGACAACCTGAACAACCGAGTTGAAACAAAGAATGTTGCAAATGTAGATGATGCCAATTATTACGGACGAAAATACAACCGAGAGGCTCCTGCTACAAATTATTTTAATGCCGGTAAAAACTTTAAAGTAATTCGCTATGCCGAGGTTTTACTTTTGGGTGCCGAAGCTGCTTATTATGACAATAAACCTTCCGAAGCATTGCGTATGCTCAATTTAGTGCGCGAACGCGCTTTCCGCGATGCGATTGCTGCCGGTAGAGTAACATTGGATGGTATTAAAAGAACTTCGAGTGGCGCTGCACTGTTGGAAGATATATGGCAAGAAAGGCGTTTGGAATTAGCAGGTGAAGGTGATCGTTTTTATGATTTGAAACGCACGCATCGCTTGGATATTTTGAAAACCAAAAAGCCGGATATTTTGTTTCAGAAAGGGAAACATGAGCTCATGCCAATTCCATCCGCAGAATTAAACAAAGCAGCTTTTGTTACACAAAACCCAGGTTATTAATTTCATAAAAAATATATTGTATGAAAAAGTTTTTAAACAAACTCACTATAATTAGCGTAATGGCATTGTTTACAGTTGCTTGTGCTGATAACTTGCAAGTACCCGACCCCTCATTTACAATCGAAAAAGATACTATTGTAGATGGAAAAAAGACACGTATTGAAGTAACTGTAGCCGATACCATTAATCCCATTTATTTTGTGTACAAAGGAGCTGCAACATTTAATAGTGTTTGGCCGGGCGATCGTTTTAAAACAACAGTGAGAATTAACGAATCTTTGACCGTTAAGAACAAAAACGTTACCTATTATGTGTCGCAGAACTACGATGACAAAAAAGACTCAGTTTTGCTAAGTTACACCATGAAAAAGGATACGTTTTATACACAAGCAGCTGCCGTTTATCAGGGCATTGCACTGCCTTATGGAACAACTGAGCTACAATACACCTTTAAATCGAAAGGTAATTTAGTGGTTACATGGATTGCGCGCAATGCAAATCAAAAAGATAGAAACGAAGCTATTAAGCAAAAAACCGTTTTTGTAAAATAGCAGAAAATACCATTTCTCAGAATCCTATCTCGTAGAAGTTTGATTTAACTTATACGAGATAGGATTTTCGTCGTATACTTACCTTTACATATTTTAAGAAAACAACAGCTTGCTCTAAACTAAAGTAAGTAATAGTTTGTTTAATATTTTGTTATATCTAATCTAAGTATTTTCAATTACTTTTGTAAGAAAGTAGAACAGATACAAAATTGCGTTTTTTTATGGTTTCAGTACTCCCTAACGAAAAACAACATGTTGAACGCTTAATAAGTGGGTCGTACAAAGATTATGCTTTGCTATATGAGTATTACTGGCCCAGATTGTTTGCTTTTATTTTTAGCCTGACCCATTCCCGACAGATTGCCGAAGATATAGCACAAGAAACATTTTTGAAAATTTGGACAAATCATACGGACATTGATGCTTCTTTGTCGTTTAAATCATACCTTTTTACAATTGCTAAAAATAAGTTATTGAACGATTTGCGTAAACAAATCAATAATCCACATCTTTCCGATTTTATTGAATTGTCGGACAACTTGAAATTATCAGAAAACACGGTGGAAGAAAAAATTGATTTTGACGAGTTTCTGACTAAAATACAAAAAGCCAAACAGTTATTATCCCCTCGTTTATTAGAAATATTTCAATTGAATAAAGAAGATGGATTATCTGTTTCCGAAATTTCTATTCGTTTTTCAATTACTGAACAGTCGGTACGCAATCAGTTATCAAAAGCTGTTCAAACTATTAAAACACAATTTAAAGATTACGATTTGCTTCTATTCATCGTTTTTTACATTTTCAAATAGTTAAATTTGTATAATGCCGATGATTACTTATGTTATAGTTTGCTCAAAATATTGTATTCCTTATAACACGTAAAGTATTGCTCTATTATGCTCAAGATTCTTCTAGAAAAGTACATTAATAAAAATATTTCCAAAAGCGAATTCGAAACGCTCAAGGCAAGCATCAATCATGCGGATGACTCCCTGCTTAGTGAGACGCTTAATGACCTTTGGCAATCGTATAATACTACATCTGAGCTCACTCCCGAACAAGTCAGTACAAAGCTTTCGGATTTAAAAATCAGCCATTCACCAAAAAGAGTAAGATTTGATTTTCAGAAGATATTCCGTGTTGCTGCGGCTATCATGTTGCCTATTTTAAGTATATTCTCTATCTATTTGTACATAACAAATTCCAAATTAGAGGTTTATGCCGATAACAATGTGGTGATAAGTGTGGATAAAGGCCAGAAAGCCGATATTACTCTACCCGATGGTTCACGTGTAAAACTTAATTCTACTTCCAGATTATCATATCCGGCCAAGTTTGGAGCCGATAACCGACGAGTTGAATTTTCGGGAGAAGGGTATTTTGAGGTAACTAAAGACCCAGATAAAAAGTTTATTGTTCACACCAATTATATTGATATAGAAGTGCTTGGAACTACTTTTAATATGATGGCTCACGAAACTGAGAACACCATAGAAATGACACTAATTGAGGGAAAAGTAAAAGCCTTAACACAAAAAAAGCCGGTAAAAGAGTTATTGGTAGCACCGAATCAAAAAATTATATATAATAAATCAACAGGTTCGCTAAAGTTAAAGAACACAAATACGAAAGATGAAACTGCCTGGACGCGTGGTGTTATGTTATTCAAATCCGAACCGTTAGAAAATGTGTTAACACGTATCGAGAGAAGTTATAATGTAAGTATACATATTAATCAACAAGATTCGGTTTATTTTGAAGATAAATTTACTGGTCGATTCGACAGCATTGACTTGAAAGGCGTGCTTGACATTATCAAAAGACATTATAAATTTGATTATACCGAAAAAGGAAAAGACATTTATATTTCGAAGCAATAATATAGTTTCAAAATTCATATAAAAAGCTATCAATACTGCATTGGTAGCTTTTTTTATGCTAAAAAGTAAAAATAACTGTTTTACAACATAAGTATCAGCATGGTATAAATGTGTTTATAAATTGTATTACTCTATGTAATATAAAAATTAAAACAGGATGCGCATTACACTTTTAATTATGTGTTTGTTGGCGGTGCTATCGGCAAACAGTAAAAATTACTATTTCTCGTCGGTGGGAAACGATTTAAAAACGGGAAATGCCCCAGCGAAGGCATGGAAAAATGTTGAAAAGCTAGCCGCTTTAAACCTAAAGCCCGGCGACTCAGTGCTTTTCAGACGAGGAGATACTTTTAGCGCTGAGATACGAATTAAAAATTCAGGAAAAGCAGGAAAGCCAATAGTATTTTCGGCTTATGGAAAAGGTAAACTACCTGTACTTACAGGGGCAGTAAAACTAACAAATCCACAAACCGCATCAGCTCATCTTCAAAATTTTATAATTCCACAGAAAGTACTTCAAATCTATATAAATAACACAAAGCAAACACTTGCCCGATATCCAAACAATGGCTATCTGACTATTGGTGAAGGTATCGCCAAAATTGGTTTCCATACGAGACTCTCGCAGCCAGATGGATATTGGAATGGTGCATCGATAGCCATGCGAACTATCGACTGGGTTTTTGAACTTCGGAAAATAAAGAGCTATGGTCAGGGAAAAATGCTTTTCGATAATGAGTCGATCTATAACATGGGAAAAGGTTATGGTTACTTTTTGCAGGACAAAGAGGCATTGGTTGATTCTATTGGCGAATGGTATTCGACCGATAAAAATGTAACGATTCTATGGAATAAAAGTCTGACAAGCGAAAATGTGGAAGGAGTGATTTATAAAAATGCATTTGTAATTGCTCCTGAGGCAAAAAATATAGTTATAAACTCAATTACGATTGATAAATATGCAGCTAATGGCATTTGGGCACAAAAAGGCAGCTCCGATATTTCAATTATCAATAATGAAATTAAAAATCTGGGTTATATGGGTATTTGGTTAGATACCCTCGTAAGCAATGTAGCAGTTCGACACAATAAAATTGAAGATGTTTCGGGAAGGGGAATTTCGGGTATTCGGCTTGCAAACAGCACTATAGAACACAACACATTGCGCCGAATCGGACTTAGTCCGGGCGAGGGTGTAAGTGGCGTGAACGGCATGATTGCCATTGCAATAGAAAACAATGAAAAAAATCATGCTTTAAGCACATCGGTAAACAATAAAATTGCTTACAATGAAGTGGATAGTACGGGTTATGCAGGCATTCGCATGGATGGGCAAAACAGTATATGTGAGTTTAACATCGTACGTAACACTTCGCTTAAATTAAACGACTCAGGAGCCATTTATTGCTTCGGGAAGGTGAAAAACCGTACCAAAAACAATATTATTCGCAACAATTTGGTAATTAATGCTATTGGAAATGTGGAAGCAACCCCATCAAATGAAATGGCAACCAACGGAATTTATATTGATAATAATTCGACTCAAGTATTGGTAGAAAAAAATACAATTTTAAATGTATCTAGTAGTGGAATACATATTAACGATGGCTCACCACTGAATACAATAAAAGAGAATATTATTTATAATTGTAATGAGGGTATTAGTTTTGCTGAGTGGGCAAATAAAGACTCGTTGTTTGGTTGTTTTACCGAAGGAAATACACTGGTCGCAGTAAAAAAATCTGACATTGCCATTTCGATAAAAACATTCCTAGGAGCAGAATTAAAACCAAGTGCTTTTAAAAGAAATAGTTATATAAATTTTCATGATGGATTTGTTTTCAACTATAAAACAGACCCCGAAAAAGGTCAACGTCGTTCTGATTTATTTCGCTTGGCAAACTGGCAACGCTTTAGCTGTGAAGAAAAAGAAAGCCGTTCGTTGGAACTAAAAGGAGTGAAAATAATTTACAATGATAGTTTCTCAACAAAAAATATCGAACTCCCTCTTGGCAATTTTGTAAACATTGAAGGTGTTAGTCTTACGAAAAATGTCCAGCTTCCGCCTTGTTCTGGAATGTTAATAATACCAAAAAACTAACTTTTTTAAAACCGAAATAAATGAATATTTTCAAATCAACTCATTGGTCAAGAATCACATTTTTTCTTTTCGGAGCAGGTTCTCTTATTTGGTTTTTAATTCGTGTTATTCCCAAGCCCAGCCGCGCGACATATCCGTGTATGCGGGCATCATACCCGCTTATGTCGGCTTTTGTGGCCTATTTTATTGCTATGTTTGCTTCCCTGTTTATATTTAAAAAGCAATTGGCCAAATATTCGTTGATAATTGCCTTTGTAGTAGCAGCATTTTTTTCGTTTACAAACAATGGAACGAGTACAAAAGCATTGCAATTGAATACCACTAAGTACTATACCGACCAAGCCAACAAACCAATGGGAATAGCACAAGGCATATTTCCC
This sequence comes from Porphyromonas cangingivalis, assembly GCA_945902955.1. Lineage (GTDB taxonomy): Bacteria > Bacteroidota > Bacteroidia > Bacteroidales > Paludibacteraceae > Paludibacter. The sequence goes on along the minus strand of CAMDNO010000011.1, from coordinate 15,184 downwards.
GGTCGAGTGGTTTGGGTTTACAATCCCGATGCGACTAATGCTTCAATGACAAACAAAGCTGGCGATTATTGGTATATGGACAAAAACTGTAATCAAACTATTGTAGATTCGATGATGGTTTCCGGAATTAGAAGAATGGGAGGAAAATCAAATGTAAAACAAGCATGGGAGGCCATTTTTACTAATTTCAACGAAACGCACAACCGTGGAAGTATTGGTTACCAAAAAGGCGAAAAAATAGCTATCAAAATAAATCTAACAAACTCCTGTTGTAATAGTGGAATTCCGAATGCACAAATGGATGCTTCGCCGCAAATGGTGCTTGCCATACTCAAACAATTAGTTGATATTGTTGGAGTTGCTCAAGCTGATATTTGGATGGGCGACCCGTATAGGATTTTCAGAAATGAGTATTACACGAAATGTTATACTCTGTATCCCAATGTACATTATGTGGATGGCACAGGTAATGTTGGTGGTCGAACCGGAAGGGAAGTAACTAAACCATCGGCCACACAAATTTTAAAATTTAGCGACGGTCAGTTTACGGCTTCGCTACCCCAACATTATTTAGATGCTAGCTATTTAATCAATATGCCATGTCTGAAATCACACGATGAAGGAGGTATTACCTTGGCAGCAAAAAACCATCAAGGCTCAATTTTAAGTAATAATCCGGCAAATGGAAATACACCATCATCGCAATCGGCATACTACATGCATTATGCATTACCTGTTCCGCCAAATGAAGTTCAAGGCACCGATGAATATCGTCATTTAGTGGATTATATGGGTCATAAAGATTTAGGAGGCAAAACATTACTTTATATAATGGATGCACTTTGGGCAGGCAAAAGTTGGAATGGTTTGGTTGAGAAATGGAAAATTGCACCATTTAACAACGACTATCCATCGTCCATTTTTATGTCGCAGGATGCGGTGGCTTTTGAATCGGTAGGTTTTGACTTTTTACTTTCGGAATATGCATTAAAAACCACTTCAGAGCAATATCCTTATGTAGTGGGGCTCGACGATTACATGAAACAAGCCGCCGACCCCAAAAATTGGCCTGCCGGTATTACATACGACCCCGAAGATGATGGAACGCCTATTGGTAGTTTGGGAGTGTACGAACATTGGAACAATGTAACCAACAAACAGTATAGCCGAAACTTAGGAACAGGAAACGGAATTGAGTTAAAAGCTTATACAGCCGCAGCAGTTGATAATTATGTAAGCGAAAATGTAAATTCGGCTGTAAAAAATCCAAAAACGATAAATTACAAAATTTATCCAACCCCATTTTCGAGCAATTTGAATATTGAGTCAGGTACAATTGAACCAATTCGAATGAATGTATTTAATTTACAGGGTCAAATGCTCTTTCAACGAACATTTACAAGCACAACAAACTGGGATGGAGTATGCTCAAATGGTCAAGTGCTGAAAAAAGGGAATTATTTACTGCAACTTAAAAATATTGGAACAAATGAAATAATTGTAAACTGTAAAATCATTCGACAATAATCATTATGAAATCAAACCTGAGAAATCTTTCATCTTTTTTTCTATTAGTAATCGTGTTTTTTTATGGGTGTAAAACAGATGAACCTTCAGATGCCACAATTTTACCATCGAATATTATTACCAAAATAACAATTGATAAACAAGGCATTAAATGGATTGCTACCGAAAAGGGATTGGTAAGTTATAATGGGAAAATATGGAAAACATACTCAAATGAAAGTGCTTTAAGTAACAAACCAATCTTGAGCTTATTTTTTGATATTTTATCTGAAAATCATCAAATATGGGTAGGCACAAACGAGGGTGCAGTAAATACAATAATTTCAGGTCAAAACCTGACTGTAAGCAATACTTATCGTCAGGTAAACAGCAGTTTATTAAACGACACTGTTTTTTCAGTGGCTTCGGCTGCAAATAGTGTAACTTATTTTGGCACGCCCAAAGGCTTATCGGTGTTGAAAAATTCGGTTTGGACAAGCTATGACGGCCGTTGGGGAAATAAAAGCACCGATAATTTTCTGACTAAAAAGCCAATTTCTGCCATTGCTACGGCTAAAAACGGTTGGAACTATGTTTCGACGAAAGGTGGTGGCGTGTCGCGCTTTAAGTATGCCGATGCTGTTTCGGGTGCTACAAAGTACTTTCAGCCTTGGGCTTTCGGACTTAAATCGGATACCGTTTTTACAGTTATAATTGTAAATGATACTTGTCAGTGGTACGGAACTACCAAAGGAGCCGCTTACCACACCAGCCACAATACCAAAGCCGACTGGACTTCGTACTCCACCGTCGATGGATTAATTTGCGATACGGTGTATGCCATAGCACAAGACGCACAAGGTGTAGTTTGGTTTGGTACGCATCGCGGTGTAAGTAAATTTCAAAACGCTACGTGGACAAATTATTCCAAAAAAGATGGTCTTGTTGCCGATAAAGTCAATACGCTTGCCATCGATACCGACGGTTCGGTTTGGTTTGGAACTGATGAAGGAATTAGCCATTTTACAAATGGAATATGGGAAAATTTTAGTAAAAAATAATCAAAATGAATAAGTTATATCTCATTGCTTTTGTTGTTTTATTTATCAACGGAATAGGTATAAAAGCCATGAGCCATCCGGGCGACAGTATTATTTCAAATCATACCATTGAGTTGCCAATAATTGATGGAAATGGTGCCGATGCTTGCTGGAATAATGCAACTTGGGTTGATATTAATTACATGTGGATGCCTTACAATACGACAATACCTGCAGCCGATTTTACGGGCAGATACAAAGTAATGTGGAATAAAATCACCAATTTGCTCTATTTTTTGGTGGAAATTACAGACGATAAATTTGTAAATGGGTATGTGTTTTCGAAATCTTCAGGCTCGTATCCAAACTATGATGTTGTCGAGGTTTTTATTGACGAAGACCGCCCAGGAGGCGACCATGCCATGACAAATGCTGCTTTTGCCTATCACATTACTGGTGGAAATAACACAACTGATTACGATGCCATTGATATTTTCGACCCTACAAATAGTTATAATTGGGGAGCAGGCATTTATATAAATAGCAAAAGTCATTTGCCTGAATTTAAACGCACCAATATTGGCACTAAATACATTTGGGAGTTTTCGCTCAAAGTATTGACAAGTACCTACAAACCAACCGATAATAGCGAACTTTTTAAAGCCACATTGGCAGATGGAAAAAAGATGGGTCTCACCATAGCATATTGCGATAATGATAATTCGGCCGTGAATCCGAAACGTGATAATTTTATTGCTTCGAAGTACCAAACACAGGCTAATAGCGATATATCGTGGCAAAATTCCACCACATTCGCCCATTTAACGTTGAAGGAAAATGCAGTGAACGGTGTTGATGAAATTGAAAATAGTGCTGATAAAATTTATATTGATAAAAAAGGATTTTTACATTTTGAATTTGACAATGGATGGAATACACCCACAATGAAATTGATGGATATTTCGGGGAAAGAAGTAGTAATTCAAAAAATAAGTAATGATAAAACAATTGATATTTCTGAATTTTCAAAAGGATTTTATCTGATTTCGTTGGAAGAGAACAATAAAAAAATAGCTCGGAAAATCATTTTTTAAACTAAATAAACTTTATGAGAGTTACTATAATTTGCTTCTTGCTTTTGATGTCATTTTATTTTTCGGCAGCAACGAAACAAAAAGACAAGAAAATTAATTCGAAATATACTGAATATAGCAATCCAATAATTAATATCTACTTAGCCGACCCCGACATAATTTATGATAATGGTTATTACTATTTTTTTGCAACCGGCGGTGCTAAGGACAAACGCTTTATTCCCATTTACCGATCGCGCGATTTGAATAATTGGGAATTTGTACGTGGTGCAGTAAGCAATGGGAGCAAAACCGATTGGAATTATGCTAACTTTTGGGCACCCGAAGTTCTTAAAATTGACGGAAAGTATTATCTCTATTATACTGCTATATCGGGTGTGTCACCCACAAACTCGGGAAACAGAGTAGGTGTTGCCATTGCCGATTCCATTCAAGGACCTTATAAAAACATTGGAATTGTGGTGCTCAATGGTTCTATTGATGGACATCCGGTTTTCGACAAAGATGGCTCGATGTGTATTTTTTACACCAACGAATGGAATAGTACCAAAGGATTTTACCGTGGTACAATTTACATGGACAAAATGATTAGCCCAACGCAGGTTGCTGATAAACCAATACCGGTTATTACGCATCACGACTGGCAGGAAGGACCGTTTCTATTGCAACGGAACAATAAGTATTACCTTACCTACAGTTGCGGGGCATGGTCCGATAGCACTTATCATTTGCGATATGCGCTTGCCGATTCAATTACAGGACCTTACGTAGAACAACCCGCCACTATTCTGAAAACCAACGAAATGGTAAAGGGTCCCGGTCATCATTCCATTTTTCAGGATAAATACGGGCAAGATTGGGTCGTTTATCATGGTTGGGATACTGCTCATACAGCACGTTATCCGAGAATTGACAGATTAATTGTTGATGGAACGAAGTTAAAAGTTGACGGACCGACCTATACGCCTCAAAAAGTCAAAAATAGACATGGTAAATGTTGTAAATCCAACGCTAAAGAAAATATGATAATAAATCACGAAACAACCAATATCAAATCATTTACTTACAAGGAGCAACCTATTGAAGGAATTCTGAGCCAATGGAATGGTCACAAAAGATATGATTTTAAATTCCTGGGACGTGATGCCATTATAGTTGTTCCAAATAATCCGGCTAAAGGTAAACCCTGGATTGTGCGACCTGCTTTTTTCGATGCGTTTGCTTATGCTGATTCGGCACTTGTTGAAAAGGGTTTTTATCTGTGTTATTATGATGTAACTCACTGCTATGGAAATCCTTTTTCTCAAAACTTGTTCAGCAATTTTTACGATTTTGTAGTAAATAATTATGGGTTTTCGCCCAAAGTTACCTTAGAAGGTTTTAGCCGTGGCGGATTTTTTGCACTAAACTGGGCAACAAACAATCCCAAAAAAGTGGCCTGCATTTATGTAGATGCGCCGGTTTGCAATATCAACAGTTGGCCCCGCAATAAAGACAACGAGCGTTGGGCTGAGTTTTTGAAAATATATAATATTACAGAAAATCAGGCTGACACCATCAAATGCAGTCCGATTGATTTTGCCACCGAATTAGCTCAATCAGGCATCCCTATTTTAAGCGTATGTGGCGATGCTGATACGACAGTGCCATTTTCGGAAAATACTCTTTTACTAAGCGAACGCATTAAAAAAGCAGGTGGCAATATGGAAATAATTGTCAAAAAAGGTATCGATCATCATCCACATAGCTTGACCGAACCATCACCTATTGTCGATTTTATTCTCAAACACCAAAAGTAAAAACAGCATTCTTAAAAAACACCTATAAATCATGTTACAAGCATTTTATTTTTTCTTCAATGCCTCGTTGGGCATTATTTACTCATTTTTACCCGTTTACCTTAAATCCTTAGGTTACGATGGCGGAGCAGTTGCTAACATTATGGCTATCGACCCTATTATCGGCATATTGGGTGTCAGTATTTTCTGGGGTTGGGTTGCCGACCGCACACAACGCCCCGCAACGCTGCTTAAATTTCTGGCTTTGGGAACAGCAATTTCGTTTATTCCAATTTTAAGTGGTCAGTATTGGCTTATTTTTGTGGGCTACATTATTTTCGGACTCTCTTGCAATCCTATTGGTGGACTTTCAGATTCGTTAGCTTTGAAAAAAGCAAAAGAAAAAGGCATCGATTTTGGGAAAATTCGTGTATGGGCTTCTGCCGGTTGGCTGAGTGCTACTATCATAATCGGGTTTGTGCTGGCGCTCAAAGTTATGGATGTTAATATTAATTCGTTCAACGATATTTTGCTAGTGCTGAATAGCGTTTTCGAAGGCAAAAACATAAACTGGGGCGATTCGGTGGTAATCTATATCATTATTGGTGGATTTGCGCTCACATTCTTTACAGCACTTGGCTTCAAAGAACAAAAATATGAGAAAAAAGACAGCAATAAAATTACGTTGGCCGATTTTAAACTCATTATTAAAAACAAATATTTTCTAGTATTTCTTATTGCAGTAGTGTTTCATATTATCGGTTTACGTACTTTTTATTTCCTTTTCGGAATGCATGTTCAAGCGCTCAACATGAGCCCTACTGTGTTAAGTATTGCCTTTGCTGTAGGAACACTTGCCGAGATGGGCGCATTTTATTTCTTTGGTAAAATGAAAAAGGTGCTTTCACTCGAAGTGTTGATTGCCTTGGCTGCCGGAATTAGCATTATTCGTTGGGTGGTATTGGCTAACACTACTTCACCTACCGTGTTAATACTTATTCAGGTACTTCATGCGGCTACTTCGGGTATTTTCCTTGCGGCTGCTGCCAACCTGATTGAGTCAACTGCCGAAGGTAAATTGTTAGTCACCTACCAGCAAGTTTATTATTATATCATGGCATTATCTAACCTCATTGGCACATATTTCTCTGGTTACACCTTCGATTTTTTCAATAGCAATGCTGTACCCGTGTTTTATATTGTTAGCATTCTCGAGATATTTACAATTGTTGCCATTTTTGTAGCACAAGGTATTCGGAAAAAGACAGCTATCAAACCTGCCCCCTAACCCCGACCTCACCCCAACCCTCTCCAAGTGGAGAGGGAGAAAGAGGGGGAATAAGAGAGATTTTCTTATTGCTATCGTGTATTAATTCTCATATTTTCTAAATTTCTTATTCTCAAATGACAAAATATTATATTTCGGCTGCTGGCAACGATTCGAATAACGGATTGAGCGAAAAAAATGCTTGGAAAAGCATTGATAAATTAAACACTACCGTTTTAAAAGTTGGTGACCAAGTGCACTTTCGTTGTGGCGATTCGTTTGCCGGCGAGTTGCTTATCCAACAATCGGGTACCGAAACCAACCCCATAGCAATAAGTTCGTATGGCGAAGGTGCAAAGCCCGTGATTACAGGAGCGATTTGTCCTTCTAATTTTATTTCGCTAAATAACGGAATGTATGTGGCTGACATGCCGCAAAAAGCGTATCAGTTTTTTGTCAACAATCAACTGAAAGACCTGGCACGCATTCCAGCAAAGGGATTTTACAGTATTGAAAGTGGCGATAAACGTAATCTGGTAGATAATCAGCACCTGAACTTACCCTTCAATCTGGCAGGTGCAACTGTTCGTATACGCGCCGTAAATTGGCAATACGAAACAGCCTTAGTTGGAGCTCACGAAGATGGTAAAATTACCTTTGCTGATAACATGATGTATCAGTGCAATCCACGTTACGGCTATTTATTGGATAACAAATTGGAGTTTTTGACCGAAGAAGGACATTGGTTTTGGGACGAAAAAACCAAAAAATTATTCGTAAAAACGGAAAATACCATAACTCCCGAATTAATGAAAGTGGAAGCTGTAACCTATAAAAACGGCATTACAATTGGCGAAAATGTTTCGCATATTTCTATTTCAAATTTGCAAATCGAAAAATACGAAAATGCTGCTATTCTCGGACTTGGCAATAGTTCACACATTTCCATTTCCGACTGTACTATCAACGACGTTAACGTTTATGGTATTTGTTTGGAAATAAACTCTGGCAATTACAGCATTACAAAAAACACAATTAAGGACATTCGTGGACGTGGCATCTCAACCTTAGAAAGCTCCAACAATGTAATTGAATACAATACCGTTTTGCGCTGCGGTCTGGAGCCGGGTTATGGGTTCGATGGCGTAAACAACGGCATTGGCATTGCCATTCTTAAAACCGAAGTGGTTTATAAAATCAGTGCAGCTACTTATGGCGAGATTGCTAAATGGAATATCCCATTAGATTATTCAGATAAAATTAAAAAACTGGTAAATCTTCCTTATCCCGACGAGAAATTTGTAATTGAAGCATTGGAAATGTCTCTTGGTAAGATTGTTTCTGAAATTTACATACCCAAAATTATGCCATTTGTAAATGCAGAAGCCAAAGCGCTAAAACTAGAATCGACCAACAACCGTGTGGCTTACAACTATGTTGACCAAAGCGGATACGCCGGCATACGTGTCGATGGCACATACAGCATAGCCGAATGCAATGTGATTAAAAACTCGCTCCTGCACATGAACGATGGCGGTGCGCTCTATTGCTGGGCGCAAAACGAAGATTACACACACCACAATATCCTTCGGAATAATATCATTATCGATGCCATTGGCAGTTGTGTGGCCACTGCTAACGATTTGGCCTACGGTTACGGCATTTACACCGACAATAAATGTCACCATATTACTATCGAAAATAATACAGTGGTAGGAACTGTAGGTGGAATTTTAATCAACGACGAAGCGCATCATCAAACAATTACGGGTAATACGCTCTACAACAATCAAATGGGATTGGTTTTCTCCGAATACTTTATGCCCGATACTTTAATTGGTTGCGAAGCTTACGATAATATCCTATTTGCCAAAAAGCGCGACCAGCGGGCTTTATTTGTTGAATGCCGTATTCGTGAGAATTTTGTACCCGGATTGTTGGATAAAAACCTCTATGCCAATCCCTATTATCCGTTTCCGATTATTGAACTGACTTACAAAGACGATGTGCGTATTTTCAAGGAATATAACTTAAAATCGTGGCAAAAACATTACGGACAAGATGCCGCTTCCACCATCATTTCCACTCCTAACCATGATGCCGGCGGACAACAATCGCACATTTTTATCAACGAAACTGCCGAACCAAAATCGTTTGACGTTCCTTCCGATTTGATATATACGGATTTGAAAGGGAATGTATTGAGTGGAACGGTAGAAGTTGGTGCGTTTGAGTCGGTGATAATTTTGCAGAAATAGAATTTTAAAGTGATGAATAGAATATTTAAAGCTGGAGCTTTAATTTACACCGGTCGTAGTATGGAGACTACGACCAGCGTACAGCACCAATTTCAGGCTACGGTGAGCGGGGTGGAACTTCAAGTCTTTTCAGCAAAGACTTTACTATTACCGAATCTGTATCTAAGATTCGTAACCTTATTCATCAATATCAAAATAAATAATCATGATAGCAATTGGATCAGATCATGCAGCTTTTGTATTTAAAGAAGATATTAAAAAATACTTAATAGAAAAGGGGTATCAATTAAAAGATTTTGGGACTCATACGGAATCTCGCATTGATTATTGCGATTTTGGGTTTAAAGTGGGTGAAGCCGTGACACAAGGAGTTTGCGATAAAGGATTAATTTTTTGTGGTACCGGTGTGGGTATTTCTATTAGTGCCAATAAAGTAAAAGGTATTCGTGCTGTTGTATGCAGTGAACCCTATTCGGCTAAGTTATCCAGAGAACACAATGATACAAATATTTTATCTATAGGAGCAAGAGTTGTAGGAATTGAACTCGCCAAAATGATTATTGATGTGTGGTTAAATACTGAATTTGAAGGAGGACGACATACAAACAGAATATTAAAAATTTCTAATTACGAAAACAATCAAAAATAACATACACGCATAAAAAAGTCTTGTCTCTTTACCTAGTATGTTGTTATAGAAGCACTACACCTGCTTTGCATATTAAATGTTTAAATATTTAAATTCAGAGCTTTAATAACCATCGGTCGTAGTATGGAGACTACGACCAGCGTACAAGCGTTGAATTAAGAGGTTAAGGCGAGCGGGTGATAATTTTGCAGAAATAAAAATAAATAAGATTGTTGATTTCAATTAATCATGTAAAACACAGACCTAGTATCGAGTTGCAATTTACACAGTTTACTAACTTATTTAAACACTATTAATCATTAAATATTTTGTTATGTTATTACAAAAAAAATTATGCTTATTCGCTGGATTGCTTCTTTCTTCATTAATAAATACTAATGCACATTTTTCATCTAAGTCCCAATGTTTGCAAGACTCTATTTCTTATGAGTCTTGCAAAGATGTAAATGGAAGTGGATTTGCACTAAGCGAAACCAAACTTTGGTACAAACAGCCTGCTGCACGTTGGATGCGTCAAGCTCTACCTATTGGAAATGGCAAATTGGGTGCAATGGTTTTTGGTGGAATAGTGGATGAACGCATTCAGTTTAACGAAAAATCGATGTGGACAGGCAAAGTCAATGAAAATGAAAACACTGACCTTATGGCGGCAATACCTCTGATAAACAAACTATTGCTGCAAGGGAATATACCCAAAGCCGATTCTATATACAAACAAGCCGGATATTTGAAATATAACGGAGCAACGTCACGCGTAGATTTTGGTGCTTACCAACCTTTTGGTGATGTGAAAATACATTTTAGAAACCAAAATGGAAGGGTTGAAAATTACAGACGTGAGTTGAATTTAGAAACTGGTATTGCAGCTGTACAGTACAGTGTTAATGGCGTAAAATATAGCCGAAGCTATTTTTGCAGTTATCCTGATAAGGTAATGGTCATACATTTATCTGCCAGCAAACGAGGTAAATTATCTGTGGATGTGGAAGACATTATTCCCGAATTGAAAGATGGGAAAATAACTATTAACAATCAAAATGACATCGTTTATAGTGGAACAATGGCTGACAGCGGATTAAAATACGAAGCACATTTGCGCATCATATCTAAAACCCCAAAGAGCGTTTCGGGCAAAACGGTTTCGGTGAATGATGCCACTGAAATAACGCTATTATTGGCAGCCAACACCAATTATCAAATGCAGTACCCCAATGTGCTGACTGATATAAATCCGACAGAAACAACTGCAAATCAACTAATTGCAGCCACCGAAATTGGGTATAGCAAATTGTTGAAAAGGCATATAAACGATTATTCCGCTCTGTTTTCAACTGTAAAATTGATATTACCAACTAACAAAAGTAACAGCCAATTACCTACAGATTTAAGGCTTCGTAATTATGCCGAAAACAACATAAATATCAATAATGGTGCTGATAATGGCTTAGAATCTTTATTATTTAACTACGGAAGGTACTTGCTAATAAGCTCCTCGCGAGGCGAAAATTTACCTGCTAACTTGCAAGGAATTTGGAATGACAAGCCAAATCCACCTTGGGACAGCGATTATCATACGGATATAAATCTACAAATGAATTATTGGCCAGCGGGATCTACTAATTTGAGTACATGTATTTCGCCGTTGGTCAAATATCTCAATTTTCTAAGAGTGCCAGGTAGCTTAACTGCAAAAATGTACTTTAATACCAATGGTTTTTTTGTGCAGTTGTACACCAACATTTGGGGCTATGCAGCACCGCGGTGGTTGTGGACAGGTAGTGCGGGATGGTTGTGTCAGAATTTATACGAGCAATTTCTTTTTTCGGGCAATTACCAATATTTAAAAACGGATGCTTATCCCATTATGAAGGATGCTTGTCGGTTTTATTTGGGCGTGCTTCGTCCTTATAAAGATGGCTTGCTGGTAGTTACGCCCAGTGTTTCGCCCGAAATTAATTTTATATACACAGATGGAAAAGATTATCGTAACAGTGTTGGTGCTGCTATTGACCAACAAATTGTTACAGATTTATTTAGCAATACAATAGAAGCTGCCAACATATTGAAAGTGGATATTGCTTTTGCCGATTCGCTCAGTTTGCGTTTAAATAAACTTTCCAACCCAATGAAAATTGCTCCCGATGGTACTATTCAGGAATGGATAGAGCCATGGAAAGCTGTGGACAGCACCCATCGTCATTTATCTCATTTGTATGGCGCATTTCCCGGTCGATTGGTTCATCCTACTGATAATCCAACCTTGGCAACGGCAGTCGGAAAAACAATTTTGAAACGGGGATATGGCTTTACCGAATGGGCTACCACTTGGCGCATGTTACTTTGGGCACGTTTACAGCAACCAGAGGAGGCATATAAATTATTTAAATATTTTATTAACCACAGTACGAACGAAGAAATTGACTATCTCAATATGCCTGGGTCGGCTGGTTTGTACGACAATTTATTGGCAGCACATTCCCCCTTTCAGGTAGATGGAAATATGGGTTTCACAGCTGCTGTTTCCGAAATGTTGCTCCAAAGCCATCAGGGGAATTGGCAGGATGGCTATCTAATAGAACTTTTGCCAGCATTGCCAAAGGCATGGGCAAGCGGCAAGGTGCAAGGACTGAAAGCACGTGGGAATATTACAGTGGACATAGAATGGCAAAATGGCAAGCTAAAGAATGTGATATTACGCTCCGTGGAGGACAAAAAATGCACAGTATGCTATGGTGAAAAAAAAGTAGTTTTAGAATTGAAAAAGAATAAAAATAAGTATCTAACTAATTTATAATTAAAAAGTTTAATATCCATTATTTGAAAGTAATCATTTGAAATTTGCAAAGTACTGATTTTATTGCAAATGAATACATTAATATTTCGCTCTCGACGACGATGATAAACTTTTAATCTCAGCGAGACGTGCGCTAACTTGCAAAAAGAGTTAAACACAGAAAAACAACATTTAATGCTGAAAGAATAGTCTAACTTCAAGTCCAATTATTATAAAAACTCACGTCATATAAAATATTTAAAGATGAACACACTAACAATTATTGGTTTTGTTGCAGCACTCTGTACAACCATTTCATTTTTGCCTCAGGCAATTAAAGTAATTAAAACCAAACAAACCAAGGATTTATCGTTGGTAATGTATTTAACATTTACCATTGGTGTTTTTCTATGGTTAGTTTATGGGCTTATTAGCAACGACTTACCAATAATTATTGCCAATGCGATAACCTTGGTTTTTGCAATTACTATCTTAATTTTGAAGATAAAATATAAGTAAATTTGTTTCAACTTTACTATAGCGCGACGATATGCCAAACATCGGTTGTAGGTTTTTATACCCAACTGCGGAACATAGTTGATATAAATATAGGGTTGTTATTGAAATTTTAAACTATTGATAATCTTATAGTTACTCATTTTATTTCTATTGCTTTATTTTACAAATTATATTACCTTGTAGACCAGACTTCTTAAAAATACAAACTTTGGTCTTTTCCTCTGAAATGTTTTACAACATATTCTTTTGTAGGTTATAAAAAGGAATATTGTGTGTATAAGTTAGTATGACAAACTAATTTATATGAGCACATTCAACAGAAACAATCCGGAAGAATATTATTGCTTTGATGATCAGGCGCAAGAAGTGGTAATGAAACGTTACGACACGCCCAGCCCGTGGATGAACTATTTCTCCAACGGCACATTTCACACCATGATGTCGCACGCTGGTGGTGCAGTAGCTTTTTATAAAACACCGCAAATATGGCGTATCAATCGCTATCGTTTTTTCCATTTGCCAACTGACCGTTCGGGTTTGTACAATTATATTCGCGATGCTAAAACAGGCGAGTATTGGTGTCCAACTGCAGAGCCAGCTTTGGTAAAGCCCGAAAAATGGCAATCGGCTCACGGCATGGGATACACACGCTTTACGGCAGAACACAAAGGCGTAAAAGCGGAATTGCTGTATTTTGTGGGTGAATTTGAGAATTGTATTATTTGGAACCTCAAATTGACCAATACCAGCAACGAAGTAAAAGAATTAGACCTCTTTTCGTTTGTAGAATTTGGCATGATGGAATTTATGCGCGAGCTGTCGTGGGTGTGTTATAACAAACATCAGGTGCAAGTAAATTTTGATGAAAAGGACGAAGCTATTATTTATCATTATGGTGTAGAAATGCAACCACGACCGAAAGAAACGCCCCTGGTGTATATGGCTTCAAACAAAAAATTGTTTGCTTATGATGGCGACCGCGACGAGTTTATTGGCACATATCGTTCGGAATCCAATCCTTTTGCCATAGAAAACGGCGGTTGCACCAAATCAACCTTGATGGGCGGCGACCCTTGCGGTGCGTTGCAACTAAAAGTAACCCTGCAACCCGGACAAACCGAAACGATTAATACTTTTCTAGGTACAGGAATGACCGAAAAAGATATTGCTAAATCGTTGGAAAGCTGCCGCAAAGAAGATTTTGTAGAGAAATCATTTGCTGCACTTAAAAATGAATGGGATAGCTATTTGAAGCATTTCCAATGTACTATTCCCGACAAAGATGCTGAGCGCGAAATCAATATCTGGAATCCATATCAATCGCAGCGTAATTTCTTGTTTTCACGCAATATATCGTATTATGCAACTGGCACATTCCGTGGCGTAGGTTTCCGCGATACCTCGCAAGATGTGCTTTCACAAACACCGATTGACAACGAAGGTTCTAAACTGAAACTCATTGAATTGCTTGGTAATCAGTATAAAGACGGACATACCAACCATTATTATTATAAATTGGAAAATATGCCACCGTTAAATCGTTTGCATTCCGATAATCATATTTGGCCTATCCTTGTGGCTTGGAATATTGTGATGGAAGATGGAAGTACTTCATTTCTTGATGTAAAAGTTCCTTTTTACGATGGTGGTGAAGCTACTGTTTACGAACATCTTTGTGCATCCATTGGCTTCACAAAAAAGAATATGGGTCCAAACGGTTTTCCATTGATGTTGACTTCCGACTGGAACGATATGCTTTACAAAGTGTGCGTTGAAGGCAAAGGCGAAAGTATTTGGGTGGCTATGTTCTTGGGTTATGCGTTGCCACAATTGGCTGAATTGGCAACTTTGAAAGGAAAACGCGAGGACGCAGATGGTTTTTTGACATTGTGGAACGAATTACAAAAAGTGGTAAATACCAAAGCGTGGGATGGCAAATGGTTCCGTCGTGCAGTAATGGACAACGGACAATACCTTGGAACTGCCGAAATGGACGAAGCAAAAATATTTATCAATACCCAATCGTGGTCTGTTATGTCGGGCATGGTGGAAGATAATAAGAAAAACATTGCCATGGATTCGGTAAGCGAAATTTTAGATACCGAATTAGGTATCAAAAAACTATGGCCTTCCATCGTAAATTTCCCAACGCCCGAAGACCCACTTTCGCACTATAACAAAGGAACGGGCGAAAACGGTGCTATTTTCTGTCATGCTAACACATGGGCTATCATTGCCGAGTGTATGTTGGGCAATGGAGACCGCGCCTGGAAATACTATCACCAATTGATACCAAAAAT
>CAMDNO010000010.1 GCA_945902955.1 Porphyromonas cangingivalis | reverse complement strand
GATTCCTTTGCTTCACAAGGTCCATTGCATTTGTGGATATGGTATTGAAGGCAAACTTTAAACTTCCCGTTTTTTATATTATCGTTGTATAATGGTAATCGACAAGTGCGGATTGGGTAAAGTTGGTGAATAATATCAAGTAATGAATTTATTGTCCAGTTTGAACTATATGGACCAAAATATAGTGAGCCATTTTTTATAATGTTTCTTGTTTTAAATATACGTGGAAAGGGTTCGTTAGTTATGCATATACTTGGGTAGGTTTTTCCATCTTTTAATAAAACATTGTAGCGGGGTTGATATTCTTTTATTAAATTGTTTTCGAGTAATAATGCATCTTCTTCGGTTGCTACAACTATGTATTTAAGCGAAACTATGTTTTTGACTAATACGTTTGTTTTTCCCTGTTCGTGAATTTTATTGAAATAAGAGTTTACCCTTTTTTTTAAATTCTTTGCTTTTCCAACGTATATTATTTCATCCTGTTCATTAAAATATTGATATACGCCCGGAACCTCAGGAAGAGAGTCTATTTGTTGTTTTAATATGTCATTTGTTTTCATAATTCCTATTTGAGAAGGTTTGTTGTTTTGTTCCACGTGAAACTTTATTGTTGTTAGACTCCAAATGTTTCACGTGAAACAAAAGCCTTAAGCTTTTGTTCGTCGGCTTACGTTAGGGCTCTTCAGTCGCAAATCAAAAAAAATTATCTTCCCAGCAAAACAAGTAGTACGTTTATATCGTTTGGGGAGATTCCAGGAATTCGACTTGCTTGTCCGATTGTTTCAGGGTCGATTCTCGTGAGTTTTTGACGCGCCTCGGTTGAAAGAGATTGAATTTCGGAGTATTCTACTCTTCCTCGTAATGGAACGTGGTCTAATCGCTGTAGTTTTTCAGCAATCATTTTTTCACGTACAATATAACCTTGATATTTTAGAATCACTTCGGCTGACTCAACAACTTCTTCTTTTATCAAATTTATTTTATCAATTTTTGCTTTTAAAGCAGGAACGGCTGTTGCTAAATCGTTTATTCCTATTTGTGGTCGAGCTATAAGATCAGCCAATTTACATCCATGTTTTAGTTCTGATGAATCTATTGTTGCAAGAAAATCTTTTACAAGAGCAGGCTTTATTGAATAATTGCGAATGAAATCAATTAATTTTTCTTGTTGTTCCTTTTTAGATTCGAACTGATTTTTCCTGTTTTGTTTTACAATTCCCAATTCAATTCCTTTTTGAGTCAATCTCATATCGGCATCATCTTGCCGAAGTAGCAAACGATATTCTGCACGTGAAGTAAACATACGATATGGTTCATCGACGCCCTTGGTAACTAAATCGTCGATAAGAACGCCAATATATGCTTCATCGCGTCCAAGTGTAAATGGTTTACCACCGTTACAATTGATATGGGCATTTATGCCTGCAATTAATCCTTGCCCTCCGGCTTCTTCGTAGCCAGTAGTTCCATTTACTTGCCCTGCAAAGAATAAATTTTTAATTAGTTTCGTTTCGAGCGTGTGTTTCAATTGAGTTGGTTCAAAATAATCATATTCAATAGCATAGCCTGGTCTGAAAATATGTGCGTTTTCAAGGCCAGGTATTGTGTGTAAAGCATTAATTTGTATTTGCAGTGGGAGTGAAGATGAAAAGCCGTTCAAATAGTATTCATTTGAATCAACACCTTCTGGTTCTAAAAATAGTTGATGCGCGATTTTATCTGCAAAAGTAACAATTTTTGTTTCAATACTTGGGCAATATCTTGGTCCGATACTTTGAATTTGGCCGTTGTACATGGGAGAATCTTCAAGTCCTTTTCGAAGTTCATTGTGGGTTTGTTCGTTTGTATAGGTTATAAAACAACTCATCTGTTTTAAATCGCGTTTTACTTCTTGGAGAAATGAGAATTTATGAAAATCATTTTCTCCGATTTGTTCTGTAGTTTTACTAAAATCTATAGTTCGGCCATCAATACGACAAGGGGTTCCGGTTTTCATTCTATCTGTGGTGAAACCGATTGCTTTCAGTTGTTCAGTAATACCATACGATGCCGGTTCTGAAATTCTACCACCTTTTAATTGATTTTTACCAATATGCATTAATCCACTTAGAAATGTACCCGCAGTAAGAATAACTGCTTTTGCTTTCATTTCAACACCAAGTGCAGTTTTTACGCCTTTTACAGTATTATTGTCAATCATCAATTCCAATACTGTGTCCTGCCAAATGTAGAGATTTGATGTTTCGCTCATAGTTTTTATCCATTCCTGAATAAAGCGATGACGGTCACTTTGGCTACGGGGACTCCACATAGCTGGTCCTTTCGAACGATTAAGCATACGAAACTGAATAGCTGAGCGGTCGGTAACTATTCCCATTTGACCGCCAAGTGCATCAATCTCACGCACAATTTGTCCCTTTGCTATACCACCCACAGCGGGGTTGCAGCTCATTTGACCAATTTTATTCATATCCATCGTTATTAATAGAGTTTTTGAACCCATATTGGCAGCAGCACATGCTGCTTCATTTCCGGCATGGCCGGCACCTATAACGATTACATCGTAGTTGAAATCCATTATTTATTTTTACTATTTTTCCGAATGTTATCGGGATTACTATTTACTATTTCGAATATTATTATATTTTTCATTCTTTATTGCTAAAGACCTAATTTACTTAATTTCTTATAACAATTCTAATTTGTTTATGTTTTAGTCTGCAAAGTTATTAAATTGTAGTTATTATTTGATTGATTCTATTCAAATTTTGATATTTACTAATTTTCTTTTTTTGATTTCTAATTAAAATTGTATAGCTTTGCGTTTGATATTCATTATTTGTTGACCTTAATCACAAGTGTATGTCATTTTTTAATCCTTCTATTCAAGCTACCTTTGATTCCGATAAATTTCAATTTATAAATGTAAGTGATTATTTGGTTGCTTCTTATAGCATTTTATATCATGTTAAAAGTGAGTATAATTTATTGCCATTAAATAAGATTATCGATTCCAATCAGTTGGAGTTCGTTAAATTTATTTCGGCTAAACAACAAAATAATTTTGCTCTAATTTCTCCAACATTCCATTTAATTATTGCTTCCATCGCAATTGATGTTTTTTTAGGTAAAATTTGTTCTTTTGATAGTTATATACAATCAATAATTGATTCTACCGAAAAAAATATTTCTTTAAATATTATTTTTTTACGCGAATACGTTATTGAATTTATTGAATTTCTCGTTTTCAGTAACATTGCATCTAACACTCTTTGCAATGGTTATAAAGATTTTAGCAATTTAATGGGCAAAAGGCTTTTCAAAGCTTTCGATTACCCTGTATTTTATAATCTTTACGACCGTTTGAAACTTTATGAAAGATTACAAAGGGAGTTTATTTTACAAGTTAATCACTATTCGCTTTCTGGGTCTAATTTAATTTTGAACTTTACTATCCGAATATGATATAAATATCACTTGTTTTTTTGAACAAAAGATGAATAAAATCAATTATAAATATAAAAACTATTTTTAAAGTAAATATTATGGATCCTTATGAAGTAAAACGAAGAGATTTTTTGAAAAAGCTCGGGCTTATTGGTGGCGCTGCTGCTCTTACCGGAGTTGGTGGAGTAGCTGGTATGCTTATTGACCAACGTGAAGAAATTGTTCTTACGCCAGAACAAAAGTTATTTATGGATAAGTATGAGAATTGGCTTGAAGATTTTAATGAAATGGCTAAATATCAGAAAGTTGACCCGGAACATTTGGAAAACAATAAAAAGCTAATGGCACTTGCCGAAGAGGCTGCTAAATGGCAAAAAGACCTTGTTTTGTATATGAAAGATGAGAACTTTGCCCGCTATTATATGATAGTTACTGAACGGGTTACGAATTTAATATAGATCATTTACTATTAATTGAAGTATAATTTACCAATATAATATAACCCCTACTTCTATTTTTGAAGTAGGGGCTTTGTATTTAATAATCTGGTATCACATTAAAAGATGCTGTATTATATCAAATTTAAATCACCCAGCCCAACCTTCTCTATCCAAATTTCGGTAATTAATGGCTTCGGCTATATGATTTGAAAGAATATTTTCGGAACTTTCGAGGTCGGCAATGGTGCGAGCAACTTTTATAATACGATCGTAGGCGCGTGCCGAAAGATTGAGACGTTGCATGGCATTTTTGAGCAGTTCGGAGCTCGCCTTGTCTATTTGCGAATAAGTGCGCATTTGCTTCGACGACATTTGAGCGTTGCAATACACGCCATCAATATCCTTAAAACGCTCTTCTTGAATTTGTCGAGCTTTGATAACTCGATCGCGCACTTTTTCGCTTGGTTCAGCATCTTTCAATTCCGATAGTTTTTCGAACGGCACGGGCACAATTTCGATATGTATATCAATACGATCGAGTAGGGGCCCTGAAATGCGACTGAGGTACTTTTGCACAACTCCGGCACCGCAAACACACTCGCGGTCGGGGTGATTGTAGTATCCACACGGACATGGATTCATGGAAGCCACCAACATAAAGCTGGCGGGATATTCGATGGCTGATTTGGCGCGCGAAATGCAAATTTTACGGTCTTCGAGTGGTTGGCGCATTACTTCGAGTACGGTGCGTTTAAATTCGGGTAATTCGTCTAAAAAAAGCACCCCATTGTGAGCCAATGAAATTTCGCCCGGTTGCGGAAAAGTGCCTCCACCGACCAAAGCGACATCCGAGATTGTGTGATGGGGACTTCGAAAAGGTCGCTGCGAAATAAGCGAGGTGTTGCTGCCAATATTGCCAGCCACGGAATGAATTTTGGTCGTTTCCAAAGCTTCATGCAAGGTAAGCGGAGGCAAAATAGTAGGGATTCGCTTGGCGAGCATCGACTTTCCGGCTCCAGGAGGTCCTACCATGATTATATTGTGACCACCAGCAGCCGCTACTTCCATAGCACGTTTTACACTTTCTTGCCCTTTAACATCCGAAAAATCAATTTCCGAAAGATTAACTTGATTAAAAAACTCTTCGCGGGTGTTTACTATGGTTGGTTCGAGGGCTATTTTTCCATTAAAAAAATCAATTACTTCCGAAATATTTTCGACGCCGTAAACCTCTAAGTTATTAACAACTGCTGCTTCACGCGCATTTTGTTTGGGTAGGATAAAGCCTTTATACCCTTCTTCGCGCGCTTTTATAGCTATGGGTAACACGCCTTTTATTGGTTGTAGGCTTCCATCGAGCGAAAGCTCGCCCATTATCACAAATTTTTCTAATTCTTCGGATTTTATTTTTTCGTCGCCAGCCAACATGCCAATAGCCAACGCTACATCGTATGCCGACCCTTCTTTGCGAATATCTGCCGGAGCCATGTTGATAACTATCTGTTTGCGAGGGAGATGGTGTCCATTATATTCGAGTGCGGAGGCTATGCGTTCGTGACTTTCTTTCACTGCATTATCGGGCAAACCCACCAAAAAATACTTAATTCCTTTGCTTACATTCACTTCTATTGTTACAATAGTAGCGTTAATTCCCTGAACAGCAGCACCAAACGTTTTAACTAACATATTTATTTTTCTAAATTTTTATAAGGTAAAAAATGTGATTATCCTTTCCATTCAAACACTTTTTGGCAAAATTATTAAATTATTCGGAAACTACAAACTCTAAAATTGAAACAGATAATAATATTATTGCTGTCGCAAAAAAACATTCTATCCTACTTGTTGTTTAATGATAAAAAACAAAACGCTATGAGCAGTATTTTTAATCCTTTGCAACTCAAATCGGTAACAATTCCTAATCGAATTGGAATGCCTCCCATGTGTCAATATTCAGCCGAAGATGGTTTGGCCAACAGCTGGCATTTAGCACATTACGGTGCAAGAGCAGTGGGTGGAGTAGGTTTAATTATTGTGGAAGCAACAGGAGTTTCGCCCGAAGGCCGTATTACGCCTTACGATTTGGGTATTTGGCACGATGCACATATTGAACCATTGGCCGAAATTGTGAAATTTATCCACGGAAATGGCTCTGTTGCAGCTATACAACTGGCTCATGCCGGACGAAAGGCCTCGCACGATGCGCCTGTAAATGGTGGTAAACAACTCACACCGGCAAATGGTGGCTGGAAAACCTACGCGCCTTCGGCTGTTCCATTCGACCCTAACGAAGTTCCGCCCAAAGAACTGACAATGAAGGAAATTGACGAATTGGTTTTCGATTTCCGTCAGGCCGCCAAACGTGCTCTTGCGGCTGGATTTAAAATAATTGAACTCCATGGAGCGCACGGCTATTTGATTCACGAATTTTTGTCGCCACTCACCAATATGCGTACCGACGAATATGGCGGAAGTTTCGAAAATCGTTCACGCCTACTATTTCGAATTGTTGAATCAGTACAAGAAGTTTGGCCAGCGGATTTACCCTTATTTGTAAGGCTATCGGCAACCGATTGGAAAGAAAACGGCTGGGATATTGATGAAACTGTAAAGCTGTGTAGTGAACTGAAAGACAAAGGAGTAGACCTGATTGACTGCTCGTCGGGTGGAAATATTATAGATGCAAAAATGGATGTAAAACCATTGTATCAGGTGCCATTTTCGGAAGCCATAAGAACAACCGGCATCCCAACAGCAACGGTAGGGTTAATAACAAACCAAGCGCAAATTGAACAAATTCTCGAAAACAACCAAGCTGATATCGTTCTTTTAGGACGCGAATTACTACGCAATCCATATTTTGTATTAAACTTAAACGAAAAACACCAGCCAAAGTGGCCGGTGCAGTATTTGAGGGCGAGATAAAATTAAATTAGCTTGAGTGCTATTTCAAAAAGCATAATCTTTGCTGTATGCGACCAGCTTTATTTGCGCTTAACCATTTTTCAAATTCCTGATTTAAGTCTTCCTGATTTGTAAATTGCCCGGTTTCAATTAACTTTTTCGACTGAATAATTTCATTTCGCTGTTGCTTTAAGTTCGACATAGGCTGAGAGCCGTAAGCCAAACTTAGAGCGAGATTATATGCTAAAGGCAGCAATGCGGTGTAATTTGAGTGAAGAACTTGTTAGTCAATGTCTTTGAGCCAGTCTTGAAGTTCCTTGTTCGTGATGTTTGATTGTTCCGATTTATCATAGATTGAAAGCAAATAAATCTTTGAATGAGTTATTTGAAAATAACTTATAACTCTAGCCCCACCACTTTTACCTTTACCTTTCGACGCTATAGCAATTCTAATTTTATAGCAATTATTCCCAATACTGCTGCCTTGCTCTGGATTAATTTTTAACGAAGAAACCAACGAAGCAAATTCAATTTTAAGTGATGGAAATTTCTTAACCAACCTTTTTAATTGCTTTTCGAACAAATTTGTAATTTCTATACTATAGTTCATTCAATAATTCGTCTGCCGATTTAAGTTTAATTTTTCCCTGTTTAGCTAATACAACCTCTTCAATCGAAGACTTTAACTCCTTAAAGAATGTAGCTTTCTCAGTACTTATTGTTTCAACTTTTACAAACGACATGTTTTTTAAGACCTCCAATAGTGATAGTGCCCTATTGTCAGGTAAATCAAGTATTACTTTCATTTTCAGTTGTTTCTAATTTTGTTGCAAATATACGAAACTTCTTTGTGATTGAATATCAAACAAACTTAAAATTTTGTTTGCGGATAAAAGCAAAGCTGTGCTTCAAGTTTTTATGTTGAAACACAGCCGAATATTAAATTCGGAGTGCGACTCTAAGTCGCGCCCCGAATAATCGCAGTTTTTAGCTACATCATAGCGTAATATGCGTACCGACGAATATGGCGGAAGTTTCGAAAATCGTGCACGCCTACTATTTCGAATTGTTGAATCAGTACAAGAAGTTTGGCCAGCGGATTTACCCTTATTTGTAAGGCTATCGGCAACCGATTGGAAAGAAAACGGCTGGGACATTGATGAAACTGTAAAGCTGTGTAGTGAGCTGAAAGACAAAGGAGTAGACCTGATTGACTGCTCGTCGGGTGGAAATATAATAGATGCAAAAATGGATGTAAAACCATTGTATCAGGTTCCATTTTCGGAAGCCATAAGAAAAACCGGCATCCCAACAGCAACGGTAGGGTTAATAACAAACCAAGCGCAAATTGAACAAATTCTCGAAAACAACCAAGCTGATATCGTGCTTTTAGGACGCGAATTACTACGCAATCCTTATTTTGTATTAAACTTAAACGAAAAACACCAGCCAAAGTGGCCGGTGCAGTATTTGAGGGCGAGATAAAATTAAAAGTTTAGTCGGAATGCGACTTGATGAAACTTATTTTCCCGATTTTCGGCGATTGTCGTCTTTGCACAACAGTTGGCAATTAACGGCACTTGTTTTTCCGCCTTCGTGCCAAGGTGTGGCATGGTCGGCTTCCATTTCGTGGAGCTCAAATTTTTCTCCACATTTTATGCAAATTCCTTGTTGTCGCTCAAAGGCTTCTCGCTTTTGATTGTCGGTAAAAGCCCTGATATTCAGATGCCTTTCTTTTCCGGTAAGTAGGTATTCATAAATTCCTTTTTTGTTTGTAACATCCTCATCTTGCATCAATTCTGCGATTTGTGCTTCTAACTTTCGAGAATCAAACTTCTGACTTTTAAACTCATTATACAAAAAGCCCCACTGAATCCCTTTCATTTCTTTGCGATACTTAGGAAATGTAGCTTTCACCCAATTTATTACACTTTGGAAATAAAGCCACAATTCATTGGCATTCGGTTCGTGTTGATTTTTCGACATATATTCTTTTATACTTTCGTCAGAATTTTCGTTCGAAATCCACTTGATAGCTGTTTCCAAATACTCTTGTCGGTTAGCTGAGCCACTCAAATATTCGTCACCAATTTTTGGACGGCTGTTTTTCGAAAAATAGCGTTTGGCATCCGAAACCCACGAACCCGAATACACCGCATTTCGCAACTCTTGTTTTGTAAGTTCCTCTCCTGCAATATTGATTGTTTCGAACCATTCCAGTTTTTCACTCGGTTCGCCCGTGCAAAAGTAAACCATTAATTTATAGTCTAAAATTTGTTTTTGTTTATCTAGCTGAAGGTTATGAAACGCCATGCCATTCAGCGAAAAATCTCCTTCTACATACTGACAAATGGAAATTGTACGTTGCTGTCCATCAATCACTTCAAAACCGCCATCTTCACGAACAGCCCAATACATTACGTTAAGTGGAAAATCTTTAGTCAAAGTTTCGATTACTGCATTTCGTTGTTTGTCGGCATACACAAATTCACGCTGAAAAGCCGGACGAATATCCAATTTTCCGCCATAACCAACAACGCCATTTTCGTTATTATCCTTATATTCAGCAGTTAATTCGCTGACTGTAATTTCTTTGAGTTCGATTTTCATATTCTTTTGTTTTTTATAACAATTCTAACATAGCAAGGTGTTCCATTTACTTGTGCTAAATACTTACCTCTAGTTTCATCTGTAGGACCATCTATAATACTATACCTATTTAATCCATCTATAATCTCGAATTGCTCTGGACTGTATTTATCTAAGAATGTAATTGGCACTCCTATTGCACCTTTATAATCGACTGGAATTTCTTTTGTGACATCTACGTTGATAGCATCGTAATTGTCGTAAGTGGGATAAGCTTCAGGTGTGAAATTTTTAAAAAGGATTAAATCTTCGTGTCGCTTAGTTATTTCCAAATTTGTAAACCAATGAACACCTGAAACCCGAATCATACCTTCTCGATGGTCGCCGGCTGTGGCATAATCTTCATACTGCTTATTGATAAAATGACCCGCTCCGCCTTTAAAACCATATCCTAACCAAATCTTATTCTCTTTTATTAATTTAAAAATCTCTTTGTATGTAATCGCATTTTGGTGACCTACAATTATAAACTTTTTGTCGTGTTCTACCAATTGTGAAATATACTCTCTGAAAAGTGAGAATGGAGGGTTTGTAACCACTATGTCGGCTTGTTTTAAAAGTTCTATGCTCTCTGGGCTGCGAAAATCGCCATCGCCTTTCAAGTATTGAATACCTATTTCATTTGGGTCAGGAACTTTGTTTCCATTTTTGTCACCAGTATATTCGAGGTAAATGGCTTTTTCGGATTTTTGCTCACTAAATAAGTCCATATCTTGGCTTTTATAGCAGGTGGTAATAAGTTTTTTTAAGCCTAAATGCTCGAAATTATAGGAGAAATAATGAAAAAAATTGCTTACACGAGGGTCATCGCAATTGCAAAACACGACCTTATCTCTAAAATGTTCTTTGTAATGCCTCAACTCATTTTCAATATCTGAGAGTTGGGTGTAGAATTCGTCCTTTTTTGCAGTACTTGCTTTACGTAAATTAAGATTTAATGATTGCTTTGCCATTTGTAGTTCATTTATATTCTGAACTACTGAACCGATAAGACTTTTGTGCACAAAAAAAGCGCGGACAAAATCCTTACCCGCACCCCAAGCCCCTGAGAAGGCCACACAGTATCGATAAGTCAAAAGCCCACGCCGTTTCCGTCGTGAGCATTCGCTCATTGAATCTGATACTGGTGTTCGCTAAAAAGAAATTTCTCAGGTTTCTGGGGTGCGCGAACAATAGCAGAATGCTATTTAATTAATATGTTGAAAAAATTTGGTTTTGTCATAATGCAATGGGGCATGCCCCATTGTCGATATAGTTTTGTTTTTTTGTTTTTGCAAAGATAGAATATTTTTAAATGATTAATGTCAATATGAGGTAATTTCAGGATTTTAAATGTAAAGTTAAGTTAGAACTTAAAATTGCTATTTTTCTGTCTCGAACATATTTGCAATGTCAAAATTGAACACTTTGCCTATGTATCTCATATATTTTTTCTGAATAATTTATAATTCCAGAGTGAATTTTATTCCACCTTCACCAGCAACAATTTATCAATTCGATTACCGTCCATGTCGATAATTTCGAAGCTGTAATTGTGCGAACTGAATTTTTCGCCTACGGTAGGAATGTGGTTTAGTTTACTCAGAGCAAAGCCGGCAACGGTGGTAAATTCGGTTTCGGAGAAATCAATTTCGAATCCTTCAATAATATCTGCTAACAGTTCGATAGGTGCGTCGCCATTTACAAGCATGGAGGCATCGTCGCGTACAAACACATCTGGTTCGCTGTGTTCGCCTTCTTGTTGCATTTCGCCAACAAGGTTTTCCATAATGTCGTACATGGTTATAATGCCCTCGAAACCACCATATTCGTTTACTACAAAACAAACACGATTTTCTTTTTTACGCAATTCGTTTAAAACTTTTTGTGCGTCCACCTTTTCGGGAACTATATAGGGCTCTTTAATGAGTGCATTCAAATCCAAAGGAGCTTTTTGTATTACAGCTCGGTAATATTCGTTTACGGACAACACGCCTTTAAAATTGTCGAGCGACCCATCGCAACAAATAATTTTGCTATGCTTCGATTTGTTGATGTGTTTTTTTATTTCAGTTGACGAGAGGTTTATGTCAAGCCATTCAATATCAGTGCGATGTGTCATAATATGCAAGGCCTTTTTATCAGAAAAATAAAACAGTTTTTCGTGAATGTCGTTTTGTTCTTCTTCGATAACGCCTTCGTGCGAAGCCGTTTTAATCATTTGACGCAATTCTGCCTCAGTGAGATGCTCCATCTGTTTTTTTACACCAAGGAGCTTGGTTAATACGTTTGTCGACGACGAAAGCAACCAAACAAACGGGAAAAGTGTTTTGCTAAAATAATTAATAAACGGTGCCACTGCAGCTGCTATCTGCTCGGGTTTGCTTAGTGCAATGGTTTTTGGAACCAATTCGCCAATAACTATGGATAAATACGTAATGGCAATTACAGCAACCGACAATGAAATTTGATAAGCATAAGGCTGCAATAGTTCGAACGACATAAGAAATGGCACTAATTTTTCGGCTATGCTTGCTCCTCCATACAAACCGGTTACAATGCTTATAAGCGTGATACCCACCTGTATAGCCGATAGAAAATTCTCAGAATCGGCTTGAAGACGTAGTGCAATAATGGCACCTTTACTGCCTTTTGCTTTTAGGTTTTCGAGCCGCGCCGATTTCGACGAAACAACTGCTATTTCGGATAAAGCAAAAAAACCATTGAGCAAAATAAGGACTGAAAGAACTATGAATTCCATTTTTGGATTTATTTTTTTCGATTGAAAAATTTATCGCTGCAAATATACAAACATTCGTTAAAACAAAAAAGTTGCAGGCAATTAATACCTGCAACTTTTTAATATAGATTTATTTATAACTGTTTCGCAATTATGCTTTTGGAGCCTCTTCAGCTTCTTCGGCAGCAGGAGCTTCGGCAACTGGAGCTTCAACCACAGCAGCAACAGGAGCTTCCACTACGGGAGTTTCTACAACAGCTTCCACTACTGGAGCCACAACCGGTACTTCTTCCACTTTAACTTTCTTTTCAATTTTATTAGCAGCACTTTTGGCAGCAGCTTCTATCAACTGATCTTTCAAATCTGATAAAGATTGAATATCACCTAAAGTAGTTTTTTCGGAAGTGCTTGCAGCTACAGGAGCAGCATTTTCAGTTTTAGCTTTCTTTGGAGCCGATTTTTTAGATGGAGCTGCAGGAGCTGGAGTCGATATATCTATTTTCTCGCCAGCGGCTTCAGCTTTTGCTAAACGTTTCACATCTTCGTGTACACGGCTGTGCGATACGATTATGCGTTTAGCATCTTTGTTGAATTCAATCACTTTGAAAGCTAATTTTTCGTCAACCAATGCTTGTGCTCCGTCTTCTTTTACCAAATGTTTTGGAGTTGCAAAACCTTCAACGCCGTAAGGCAATGAGATAACTGCACCTTTATCCATCATTTCTACAATGATACCATCGTGAATGCTATCAACTGTAAACATGGTTTCCAATACATCCCATGGGTTTTCTTCCAATTGTTTGTGGCCTAAGCTCAAACGACGATTCGATTTGTCGATTTCCAATACCTGAACATCTATTTCGGCACCAATTTGAGTAAATTCAGATGGGTGTTTTACTTTTTTAGTCCATGAAAGGTCAGAAATGTGAATTAAGCCATCAACGCCTTCTTCTATTTCTACAAACACACCAAAGTTTGTAAAGTTACGTACTTTAGCTACATGTTTGCTACCCATTGCGTAGCGGCTTTCGATATCTTCCCAAGGGTCTGATTTCAATTGTTTTACGCCCAAAGACATTTTGCGTTCGTCGCGATCCAATGTAAGAATCACTGTTTCAACTTCTTCGCCTACTTTCAAGAAATCTTGAGCAGAACGTAAATGTTGCGACCAGCTCATTTCCGAAACGTGAATTAAACCTTCAACACCCGGAGCTATTTCTACAAACGCACCATAGTCGGCCATAACCACTACTTTACCTTTTACTTTGTCGCCAACTTTAAGTTCAGCACTCAATGCATCCCATGGGTGAGCATTTAATTGTTTCAATCCAAGAGCGATACGTTTTTTCTCATCATCAAAGTCAAGAATTACAACGTTCAATTTCTGATCTAATGTAACAATTTCTTCTGGGTGAGAAACACGTCCCCACGATAGGTCGGTGATATGAATTAAGCCATCTACGCCACCAAGGTCGATAAACACACCATACGAAGTGATGTTTTTAACGGTTCCTTCGAGCACTTGACCTTTTTGCAATTTGCCGATAATTTCTTTTTTCTGATTTTCGAGTTCAGCTTCGATAAGCGCTTTGTGCGATACAACAACGTTTTTGAATTCGTGGTTAATTTTGATAACTTTAAATTCCATTGTTTTATTCACAAATACATCGTAATCGCGGATTGGTTTCACATCGATTTGTGAACCTGGCAAGAATGCTTCGATACCGAATACATCTACAATCATACCGCCTTTTGTACGACATTTTACGAAACCTTTTACAATTTCCTGTGTCTCAAGAGCAGCATTTACGCGATCCCACGAGCGGGTAGCGCGTGCTTGTTTGTGCGACAGTATTAACTGTCCTTTTTTATCTTCTTGGCTTTCGATGTACACTTCTACTTTGTCGCCAATAGCCAAATCAGGATTATAACGGAATTCGCTCATAGGAACAACTCCATCCGATTTGTAACCTACATTTACAACAACTTCGCGTTTGTTCATCGAAATTACTGTACCTTCAACTACTTCATTGTCCTTAATAGCATTTAAAGTGTCGTCGTATACATTTTTCAAATTTTCTTTTTCTTGTGCGCTCAGCACATCACCTTTTTCGTAAGCATCCCAGTCGAAATCGGCTTCGGGATCTAAAGACGCCGGAGCGGCTTCAACATAAACTTTCGAAGGTGCTTCTTCAATTACTTCAACTACCTCAGCTTCCTCGGTAAGCTCTTCGGCTACCTCTTCAGCTACAGGAGCTTCTTCTTCAACAGCCACAGGAGCAGCTTCTTCGGCCACTACTTCTTCAACTACGGTTTCTTCTACAGCAACAACTTCGGCTGCTTGGGTTTCTTCTACGGTTGGAATTACTTCTTCCGATAGATTTTTGTTTTCTTCCATTTTTGGAAAATTGTTTTTTAAGTGCTAATAAATTAGCGGGTTAGACATTATTTTTACTCATTAAAAATTGGACTGCAAAGATACAACTTTTTCCTTAATTACAAAATAGTATCTGAGTAGCTAAAATCAAAGGTCATAAGTAAAACATTTAATCAATTTCAGTTCATTATTTTTTTGTTTAAAAAAAAATATCTTTTTAAATCCAAACACCATATTTATTGCGTCTAATTAAAAATATATCGATATTCGATGTTATATTATTCTTATTTAATCGTCGTATTATAAAAAGTTCAATTTTAAAAATTCTCAGAAATGAAAAAAGTTATTTTAAATTTAGTTTTTATGATTGCGTTACTAACGCCATCAACTTATGCTAATACCGAAGTAATTTCGGGAACAGTTAAAGGTAAAGTTTTGGATGAAAACAATCAACCTGTTGAGTTTGCTACAGCTACCCTACTCGACCCAAAATCAAAACAAGTAATAAAAGGTGAAGTGAGCAACGAAAAAGGTGAATTCATCATTTATAAAGTCAACAAAGGAGACTACATCCTATCAGTAAGTATGGTTGGTTATCAACGAAACGACCAATATCAAATTGTGATAGATAACAAAAGTAGTGTCATTGAAAAAAGTATCGTTCTAAAAGAAAGCACACAACAGCTTAAAGATGTGGTAATTGTGGGTCGTAAGGAATTTATAGAACAGGACGTGGACAAATTGGTCATCAATCCGGAAGTTTCGATAACTGCCGCATCGGAAAATGTGTACGAAATACTTCGCAAATTACCTGGAGTAACCATCGACAACAGCGATAATATAAGTCTGAAAGGCTTACAAGGCGTAAAAGTATTGATTGACGATAAACCAACTTATGTGTCGGCAGCGCAATTAGCATCGTTATTGAAAGGAATGCAAGGTAAAAATGTAGATAAAATTGAGATTATCGAAAATCCATCAGCACGTTACGATGCCGAAGGCAATTCCGGAATTATCAATATCAAAACCAAACACAACAAAGCTCCCGGCTTTAACGGAAGCGTAAACGGAGGCATATCGGTAGCCAGCAAATTTGGCTGGAATGGTGGTTTGGATTTGAATGCTAAAGCAGGCAAATTTAATGTGTACGGAAACTTTTCGAACTACAACTGGGCGGGAACCAATGGAATGACGGCTTCGCGTATGTTTACTTCGACCGAATTGCAGGGTGCTTACCAATTAATTAACAACGATGGTACTTATAGCGGCACTTCGCAAAACTACAAAATAGGCATGGACTATAATCTGGCTAAAAATCATGTAATAAGTGCTTTGTTTCGTGGCAATACGGGCAGTAACTCACATATTGAAAACAATACAACTTCGTTTACCGATAAGTTTAAAAATGTTGATTCGATGTTGGTTACCAATTCAACTTCGGAAAATAAATGGCGAAATGAGACTTATAATCTGAACTACAAATGGGACATCGATTCATTAGGACAATCGCTTTCGTTCGATGTGGATTATGCACTTTTTGGTTTTACAAGTCCGAATAATCAAAATGGAAAATACCTAAGTGCGCAGGGCAACGATTTAAACAATGCCATTACTGTAGCAACAAATCAGGGAAACGACATTAATATATACACCGCAAAACTTGATTATATTTTTCCGGTATCCAAAAAACTAACATTGGAATCGGGCTTGAAAGCAAGCTCAGTAAATACCGACAGCCGAATTGACATGGTAGGATTTTTAAATCAGAATGACCACTTTATATACGATGAAAATATTCAGGCTGCCTACATCAATGCCCGCTCTCAATTAAAAAACACCACTTTACAAGCCGGTTTACGATTAGAGAATACCATTTCGAAAGGCACTTCGGTAGTTACCAATCAGGTAAACGACACGAATTATTTAAAATTATTCCCTTCGTTTTTTGTACAACAAAAATTAAACGATAAACATTCGCTTAATTTAAAATACAGTTATCGTATAGGCCGCCCCAATTATCACAGTCTCAATCCGTTTCGTTGGATGGTCGACCCTTATACCTACAATCAGGGTAATCCAAATTTGAAACCTCAGTTCACACATTCGGCTGGTGTTGGTCATAATTTTAAAAATGCGCTTATCAGCAACCTGAGTGTAAATTACACTACAGGTATGTTTACCGAAATTATCCGTCAGGATGATGCTTCGAAAACAGTATATCAAACAATGGAAAATGTAAATAATTCGCTGGATTTGAGTTTGTCAGAAACTGTTCAATTTCAACCCTTTAAATGGTGGCAACTCAACGGAACTGTAACCGGCATATACAAAAGCATACTGCTTTACAGCAATTCGGCAGAGCCAATTACACGCACTACACTAGTTGCCAATATGAGCAACACATTTAAATTGCCTTATAAAATTGATATGGAAGTGAGTGGACGATACTCATCTGAGCAATTGATTAGCAATATCGTTATTCGTCCTCGCTCGTCGGTCGATGTAGGTTTCCAACGACGTATTCTGAACGATCAGGGAACTTTAAAAGTGGCAGTTTCGGACATTTTTAATAAAGCAAGCGGAGGCGCTTATGCCAACTATGGCAATGTAAATATTGATGTAATGAATAAATGGGATTCACGAAAACTGAATATAACCTTTAACTACCGCTTTGGTAAAAACGATTTTAAAACCCGCTCCAACAGGGCAACAGCCTCAAGCGAGGAACAAAACAGAAGTTCGAAATAATACTTTATAAATTTACAATTCAAAATTCACTTTTTAAAAAATTAAATGTTATGAAAAAAATTTTAATGGCAATTGTTCTGTGCAGCACAGTAGCATTGCAAGCTTTGGCAAATCACGATGTAGTTGTAAATCACAACAACAAAACGGTAACTATTCTGGCAAATTTTATTTCGCCGGCTCCTATTGATAAATCGATGCTCAGAGCAGCCGATTTGTGGAACAACCGAAAGGGTAAAGATAAATGTATGATTACTGTTAATGGACAACAAAAGGAATATGCTGTATACTTTAAAGTTGTGGTTAATAAAAACCCATTGAGCGATACCGCTGTAAATGTAATAACGGTGATACCAACTAATCACCCGTTTTTCAAACAAAAAATATCGCTCAACGAAAATGGTGATGAGGTATTAAACAAAGCAATATGTGTAAACGATGGAAAAACAATTGGCATATCCAATGCTTACAGAAACAATAAATTTGTATTGGCTCACGAAATGGGTCATGCAATGGGATTGAAACATAAAAATTCCCAAAAGTGCTGTCAGTTTGGACCCGAAGACCTTGCTGTATTTCAGCTTTCGGAATCGGTAACAAATTTAGCTTCAAACAATCAGTCTGCTAAGAATCAGACCCGTAAACACATCGAAATTGGTAGTTCGACACGCGATTTTATAGCTAAAACAAAATAATTCATTTTAATAAAGAAAAGAGAGAGTCACTGCGTGAGCAGCGAGAATGCTGAAAAATGGGCGTTAGTTTTCGTATTTATCATTTAAATTGCGCTTAAATTAAATACTTTGAACCCATGAGAATGAAACAATTCATCAGCATTTCTCTTTTTTTATATATCGTTGATTTTCATAAACAAAACTCTAATTTTTGAAAAATCGGCAACTATTTGTTTTAGCCTTTGAAGCTCTTATACAATTTTGTTGCCGTCTTAAACGAGTGTAAGTTTGTTCATTTTTATCAAAATTTTATCAACGCATGAATATCTTGCGCTCCATGCAAACGTTCGCGGCCATTCAGAAATTCGAGTTCGATAAGGAAGCTCACATAAACTTCGCTGTGTGCAAATTCGGTGAGCAATTTTAAAGCAGCGCTCGCACTTCCACCAGTTGCCAATAGGTCGTCGTGGAGCAACACTATATCGTTTTCGTCGATGGCATCTTTGTGAATTTCGAGCGTATCTGATCCGTATTCGAGGTCGTAACTCACTTTAAATGTTTCGGATGGTAACTTTCCGGGCTTGCGCAATAACACAAATCCAGCGCCCAGTTTGTAAGCCAAAATGCTTCCCAACACAAAGCCGCGGCTTTCTACACCTACCACTTTGGTAATGCCTTTGTCTTTGTAATAATAATAAAGCTCGTCGGCAATATAATGTAACACGTCAGCATCTTTAAATGCAGTGGTAATATCTTTAAATAAAATGCCGGGTTTTGGAAAATCAGGCACGTTGCGTATCGACGCAATAACTTCTTCTATATTCATATTGACCCCCAACCCCTAAAGTGGAGTTAGATTAGTTTTGTTTGTTTATTTTTTGATGTTAATTGTAATAAATATAATTGGTAATATTATTCCACTTTAGGGGTTAGGGGCTCTTCCAGTAATCTTTTAATCACTACTTGCGCTGAAATTTCGCGGTTGGCTGCTTGTGGAATTACAATGGAACGTGGACCTTCAATCACATCGTCGGTTACAATCATATTTCGACGCACGGGCAAACAGTGCATAAAGCGGGCATTGTTTGTTACAGCCATTTGGCGGTCGCTTACAGTCCAATCCATGTCTTTACTCATGATTTTTCCGTAATAAGGGTCGTCGTAGGCCGACCAGTTTTTAGCATAAATAAAGTCGGCACCTTCGAAAGCTGTCATCTGATCGTATTCAATACGCGCATCGCGCACAAATTCGGGTGCAAGTTCGTATCCTTCGGGATGTGTAATCACAAAATCGACATTTGCCTCGTTCATAAAATCGGCAAACGAATTGGGAACCGCCTGTGGCAATGCTTTGGGATGCGGCGCCCATGTCAAAACCACTTTCGGACGCGCTGTTTCTTTAAATTCTTCAATAGTTATAAGGTCGGCAAAAGCTTGCAGCGGATGCGTAGTAGCCCCTTCCATGCTGAAAACTTGTTTGCCGGAATATTTTATAAACTGATTGATAATGGTTTCCTGATAATCAAATTCTTTGCTTTCCAAGTTAGCAAAAGCACGAACGCCAATAATGTCGCAGTAGCTCGCCATAACCGGAATAGCTTCCAAGATATGCTCAGGTTTATCGCCGTCCATAATAACGCCACGCTCGGTTTCCAATTTCCATGCGCCTGCATTTACATCGAGCACCATCGTGTTCATTCCCAGATTCATTCCCGCTTTTTGTGTACTTAGTCGGGTGCGAAGGCTTGAGTTGAAAAACACCATCAGCAGCGTTTTGTTTTCGCCAATATGCTTGTAAGCAAAGCGATTTTTCTTTATTTCTAAAGCTTCCTGAATTGCCTCCTGCAAATTGCCGAGGTCTTTTACGTTTGTATAAGAATTCATAATGGTAAATGGTAAATGAATAAATGGTAAATTACTTTGGCTCCATAACAATCAGCGGTATAAGCATCTCTTCCAACGAAATACCACCATGCTGAAACGTGTTTTTATAGTAACTTACATAATGATTGTAATTGTTTGGGTATGCAAAAAAGTCTTTGTTGGTAGCAAAAATATACGCCGAACTTATATTTGGACTTGTCAAACCTACTTTGGCAGGTTGTAAAATTTCAAACACTTCTTTTTTGTTGTAACTCAAATTCTTACCAACTTTATAGCGCAAATTCACATTTGTATTTTTATCGCCAATCACTTTTATGGCGTTGTCGGTTTGGATAGTGCCGTGGTCGGTCGTGAAAATTAACTTTGCTCCTGTTTTGGCAATGGCTTTCATCAACTCGTATGTGGGCGAATGGCGGAACCACGACAATGTAAGCGAGCGATAAGCCTGTTCGTCATTTGCCAATTCGCGCATCATTTTCGACTCCGTGCGCGAGTGCGAAAGCATGTCGATAAAGTTGAGCACAATCACATTGAGTTGATTATTCTCGAAGCGAGGCAGCTGTTCAATTACTTTTTCGCAATAAGCCGACTCCATAATTTTTTGATACGAAAAAGTATAATTTTTTCGGAAACGATGCAATTGTGTCTGAATCAGCTCTTTTTCGTTCAAATTTTTACCTTCATCATCATCTTCGTCGACCCACAAATCGGGAAACATTTGTTGTATTTGCAAAGGCATTAATCCCGAGAAAATAGCGTTTCGAGCATATTGCGTTGCCGTTGGAAGCATGCTGCAATACATGCCTTCTTCGGTAAAAGTATAAAATTCAGCCATCAATTCCCGAACAATTTTCCATTGGTCGTAACGGAAATTATCTACCAATACAAAAAATACTTTTTCGCCTTTGTCGATAAGCGGAAACACTTTTGTTTTGAAAACATCAGGGCTCAATAATGGTCGCTTTGCAGGATTCTCAAACCACGAAACATAATTTCGTTTCACAAATTTGGCAAAAGTAGTATTCGCTTCCGTTTTTTGCATACGGAGCATTTCGTCCATACCATTATCGGTTTCGGCAAGTTCCAACTCCCAGTAAACCAATTTTTTATACACTTCCACCCAATTTTCATAGGTCAGCGAATCGTTTATTTGCATGCCAATTCGTCCAAATTCCGAACGGTAAACGGAAGTAGCATGTTCTGTAAAAATTTCTTTTTTGTGAATATTTTTTTTGAGTGTAAGTAGTATCTGACTGGGATTAACAGGCTTGGTGAGGTAATCGGCGATTTTATTACCAATAGCCATATTCATTATGTTCTCTTCTTCGCTTTTGGTAATCATTACCATAGGCACATTCGGATCAATTTCTTTTATCAAAGCCAGCGTTTCGAGTCCACTCAGTCCGGGCATATTTTCGTCTAAGAAAATAATGTCGAAACTCTCTTTCTGACAAAGTTCCACCGCATCTTTTCCATTGTTGGCGGTGGTTACATCGTATCCTTTTTCTTCGAGAAACAAAATGTAGGCGCGAAGTAAATCAATTTCGTCGTCAGCCCAAAGTATGCGGTCTTTTTTCATATTTTATTTTAAATAATATTCTTGCATAAATTCAAAATAGGTCGTCATGGCATTTTGCTGCATCATTACATTCAAATTGCGCTGCGAGCCTATTAAATTCCGATAGTTAGTGCCTTTAATTTGCTCATAAAGAGCAGTTTCTTTCACAATTCGGAAAAGATACGATTTGGCAATATTGGCATCGGCAAACGAACCAATGATTATAATTTGCTGCTTATCAACGGCATCTTTTGTAACTTTTAAATTGAGCATTCCGTAGTTTGCGGCATTAAAAGTATCGAATGCAGTTTTCAATTTTTCGAAATCAAAAGTGCCGCTCAACACCGA
The DNA here is from genome assembly GCA_945902955.1 of Porphyromonas cangingivalis. GTDB lineage: Bacteria > Bacteroidota > Bacteroidia > Bacteroidales > Paludibacteraceae > Paludibacter. The sequence goes on along the minus strand of CAMDNO010000010.1, from coordinate 28,663 downwards.
AATTGCCACGAAGTGAGGCTCGTTGGCACGATAAGCAAATAAGTTTTTAAACAGCGGAACGTTATCCTCTACTGGGGCAACTTTTGGCGCAACTTGCTGTTGTACTATGGGTTGCGGTGTTGGTTGAGTTGTCGGCTGCGCAACTGGCTGCACAGGTTTTGTGGCAGGTTGTTGCGCTGTTGTTGGTTCAGCTTTCTTTTCTGCAATAGGCTCAGTTTTCTTTTCAGCTATAGGTTCCGATTTTTTTTCTATTGCGGGCTCTACCTTCGAAACGGGTTTTGTTGCAGTTTCTTTTTTCGGAGATACGGGTGCAACTTCGGCTGATTTTTCAGGTTTTGCTTTTGTCTCTATTGTGTTTGTTTTCTTAGTTAGCGCAGCCACTTGTTTTTCTGAAATAACTTCTTTGAAACCCGAATTTAAGAATCCAATGTAGGCATTCAGTCCAAGATACGAGAACATGGTTCCAAAATTTGTTTCGGAGATTATCAATTTGCGAATATCGCTTGCCGAGAGTAATTCATTCAGCACCGAATCGCCTTTAGCCGAGTTTAAATACCATTCGGCCTCCTCGTACGAATCAAAATTGGTAACCGAAAGTACAGTTTGTGTGCTATCTAATTTGGTATTTATCAAATCGAAATCTTTTACCATAAATCGGGTAAAGTTAAATGCAGCCACATTGAACAAGAGCTTATTAAGTCGTTCGGTAGAAGTGCCGAAAAGCAACATCAGGCGGTGTTTACCTGTTTTATCAGCTACGAATTTTCGTTCTTCAACGTTTTCAATTTCCTGCTTTACAGCATCGTCTCTACGGGCTAACAACGAACCCGACGAAGTGCCGGCTTTAGCTTCATTGCCTTGTTTTATTAGTGCCAAAATATCTTTCGACATGGAGCTCACATCGCTTTTAGGATATTTTTCGACTAATGCTGTAAGCGTCGAATCAAACACTTCTGGCTTGTCGGTTTTACCAATACTCAATGCGTTCAGAAACAAAAACTTAGGCATTAATGTAGAAAGCGGATAGGTTTTCTGAACGTATTCAGCATTTGCTTTTACAGTTGTAAAGTCGCTGGCATTGTAAGCCGTGTAAGTGGCAAAATATAGCGAATCTTGCACTTCGTACATGCGGTTAAGTCGTTCAAAATAATCGGGTTGCGAAATTACTTCTACATATTTCGATTCGGGAAAGTTTACAATTAACTTGGCTTTGTATCCTTCTGCGGCTGTTGCGTTCTCCAACCGAGTTTGAAGCAAATAGCTGTAATAATAGGTTTCTACACGTCGCGAATCTGTTGGAAAACGGCGATCAAATTCATCAAAAGTTTTTATTGCCAGTGGTAAATCTTCTACTTTATCTTTATAAATAAAGCCCATATTGTAAAGCGCATTCGCCAGCTCTTCGTTCGATTTATCGAATTGAGCTTTTGAAACTGGAATCTGACGCAAGTAAAAATCCAATGATTTTCGGTCGTCTGTTACTGCCGAGTCTTTTTTCAAACTATCTGCTGGTAAGCCTGTTGCAGTTGCAGCGGTTGCAGTTGTGGCAGCGTCATCGTTAAAAAGCGAAGCCGTTTTGTTGGTTCGTCGCCAGTTATCTTCCAGTTTACGTGTTCCCCATTTTTTGCGGAAATCGGTTACGCCCGTTTTGATAATGGCAGGATTGTAAAAATACCAATCGCCCGTTTGTGGCCCCATGCCAATGGGCGGCATCATATCAAAATTATCGTCGAAATTCTGTGGCCGATTTTGGGTAGCTAATTTTTTCTCAGCGGCTTCGGCTGCTTTTTCGTCGGCAGCAAGTTTATCAATAATTTTTTGGATTATTTCCTTTTGTTTATCTAAAGGCAATGCGGCTAATTGTTGCAAACTATCTTGAAGCGTTACAATTTCATATTGAACCACCAATTCGCCAAGTGTTTCAGCACGTTTTGTTACACGAATAAAATCCTCTTTCTCAGCTGTAATTATTTTTGATGCTTCGTCGTAGCAAGGTTGCGCTTTAATGTAGTTTTGTTTTTTATAATACAAATCGGCCAATGTAATGAGAGTTACCGCTTTGTCATACCCGTTTCGTGTGCTTGTATCGGCAGATATGGCGAAGTTTTCGATTGCTCTTGCGGTATCGCCTTCTTGCAAATAAGTTTTGCCAAGCACATAATAAAGCTGGTCTTTGTAATCCTTGTTATTTGGATTAGCAATCATCTTTTTCAATTCTTTGCGCACGGCGGGAATATTTTTGTTCAATTCGGCTCGGTAAATGCGTGCGTTGAAGTCCATTTCGTAAGGCGGATTGAGCTTTGTAACTTCCGTGAAAGCATTAAACGCTTCGGTGGTATTGCCATTTCGGTTATAAAGCTGCGCCAAAAGGTAGGTAAAACGCTGCTTTTGCACTTTGTCTTTTTCATTTTTCAATGTCAGTTCCAAAAAAGGCAATGCCTCTTTCAATTGCTTTTTTTTGAGTAATAAATCGGCATTAACAGCTGCAAAAAATCCTATGTTTTGAGATTTTAAATCGTCTTGTTTCAACTTCAGCAATACCTGTTCGGCTTCGTAAATCCAGCCCATTTCGGAGTATGCACGCGCTATCCAAAGCTGACAAAGTGCCACCATGCCGCTGTCGTGAGCGTAATAACGCGAAATATAAGTAAAAGTGCCTACTGCACCCAAAAAATCGCCTTTGTGAAATTCGGCTTTCGCTAATAGCAACCATGCATCTTTCAGTGCTGGATTAAATTCTTTTTGATTGTACCAAGCCTGATAGTCAGGATCTTTCCATTTCCGATCGTCGCGTTGTGGTTTTTGTTTTATGGAATGGAGTTTAATGGCTTTGCGGCATTTTTCGATGGTACGATCCATATTCGATTTTGCGGCATTTGCGTTGTCGTGCTTGCTAATGGCATACATATTAATGAGCGATGCATAATCGTCGGTGTTCGCCTGATTTATATTTCGTATGCCTTCTTCGTAGCTATTCATGCCGTTAAAATACACATTGTATCGGGTATTTAACGCTTTAAAAGCACGTGTTTTAGCCGTGTTTTTTTTCATGGAGCAGCCCGAAAAAAGGACTAAAGCCATCATAAAAAAAGCTATATTTTTAATTTTCAACAACATTTAATATTCCGAATAAATTAAAATTATGTATGCGGCATCAAAAAAATAGTTTTGATGTCAAAATTGATATAACAAACTTAAAAAAACTGATTCTATTGTATTTTAACTCACAAAAATACGAATTTTTAAGCACAAAACCCTAACTTTGTGCTCGATTTTATGTTGAATTAAATACAAAAATCATTAATTACAAAATTCGTTATTATCATGCTTATCTTACTAATTATATTAATTGCCTTTGGTTTGCTATTGTTTTTACTAACCTATTTTAATCGAAAAAACAAAAAAGAAGCGGTTGAAATTGTGGTGAATGAAGATGGCGAATGCTGTGGAGCACATTCTGTTTGCGATCGCGATACACTTTTGTCAGATTCCGACAAGGCAGAATATTTCGACGACGAGGAATTGGATGCCTTGGCCTGTATGAATCCCGAAAATTACACCGAAAGTCAGCAAAAACAACTTGCAGACATTTTTTATACCCTCAAAGAAAGCGATGTAGCAGCTTGGTTGCGAAGTTTGCAAATTCGTCGTATAGAACTTCCCATTTCGCTTCGCGACGAAGCTTTGTTAATTGTGAGCGAACGCCGACAAGGAGCTTGATATTAATGCTTTATCAGTTTATTTAAGACTGGAATATTTTTCAGTGGGAAATCGCGTTTTACCAAAATGTAAAGGTATACAAACATTAAAACGGATTTCAGCACCACATTCAAAACGCCCCAAGGTGTATCAATTAGCATACTCGCCACAAAAAGTACTACTGTAAGCCCCGAGTAAAGCCCAATGGTTTTTAAATCGTAATTGATAGGTAAATGTTTTTGTCCGAAATAATACGATACCAACATCATAACCAAATAACACACAAACGCAGCCCAAGCGGAAGCAATGTAGCTAAATATTGGTACAAAAATTATATTGATAACCAGTGTTATAATTAAACCAAGTACCGAAAACCAAGCGCCATACATGGTTTTGTCGACCAATTTGTACCAAAGCGAAAGATTGAAAAATATGCCTTGAAAGATATACGAAAACAGCACAATTGGCACAACTTTGAGCCCCACCCAATAATCTTCGCGAATAAGCAATTTGAAAATATCCAAATAAAATACCATTCCCAAAAAGATAAGATACGAGAATATTATAAAATACTTCATGGCATCGGCATAAGCCGCTTTGCTATTTTTATCTTTATGCTGCGCAAAAATAAATGGTTCGTAGGCATAGCGAAAGGCTTGGGTAAACATCATCATAACCATCGAAATTTTGAAACAAGCGCCATAGATTCCCAATTCAGATTTTGCCAAATCGGGATTTGAAATTAGGTATGGAAAAATTATTTTATCCAGCGTTTGATTCATTATTCCGGCTATGCCCAAAACCAAAAGCGGCAAGGAATAACGGAGTACTTGTTTCGCTAAAATCCAATCAAATTGAAATTTTGCTTTGGTTACTTCGGGTAGCAATGCCAATGTAACTACCACTGTTTGAATAACATTGGCTACAAATACATAGCCAACTCCATACCCGGGATTGTAGAACCAATCGACAGTTGCCGGTGCATTTTTCAGTAACCAAGGGCAAATTACCAAAAAGAAAATATTAAAAAAGATATTGACAAAAATCATCAAAATCTTGAGCGAAGCAAACTTTATAGGTCGACTTTTGAATCGCAAATAAGCGAAAGGAATAGCTCCAAAAGCATCCATAGCCACTACTACGCCAAGCATAGCAATGTATTCGGAATTGTTTGGGTAGCCCATCAAAGTGGCTATTGGCTGTGCAAAAACGATGGTGGCAATAGCGAAAAGCAAAGAAGTAAAACCAACTATAATAAGCGAATTTCCATACACTTTATCCGCATTTTCTTTGTCCTTGTTTGCAAATCGGAAAAAGCCTGTTTCCATGCCATAAGTCAGTATAACCAACAAAAGCGCTGTCCAAGCATACAGATTTACAACCACACCATATTCGGCCGAATTGGCCAGCGTTACGGTGTACAAAGGAACCAACATCCAGTTCAGAAACTTGCCCAGAATGCTACTAACACCGTAAATGGCAGATTCTTTTGCCAAGGTTTTCATTTGTTTTTCAGCCATGAGATTGATGTGGTGATTTGGTGATGTGGTGATGTGATGATGTGATGAAATGGTGATTTGATGATATGTTGATAAAGTGATTAACAGATGAACAAATTAACTTTATTAACTTTACAAACTTTATAAACCTTACAAACTTTAAGAACTAGCTCATTCCTTTCGCCTTTTTGATGGTTTCATAAGCTTCGTTGATGGTTCGGAATTTTTCGGTGGCTGATTTTTTCAAATCTTCGCCCAGATTATGCACTTTGTCGGGATGAAATTTCATCGCCATGCGTCGGTATGCTTTTTTTATTTCGTCTTCGGTGGCAGTTGGTTCTATTTCGAGCGTTTTGTAAGCCCAAGTTGGGTCGGTATTTTTAAAATAGGGTGCTTTTAACGATTCAAAATCGGCGGTGGAAATTTGGAAAGCGCTCGCAATGCGCCCTAAAACAGCTTGCTCGGCAGGATGAATTTCGCCATCCGAAAATGCTATATCGAACAACAAATGAACCAATTGCAACTTAGCCGAATAGTTCATAAATTGGTTTACCTGCATCGCAACTTCCGTTTCGTTGATGTTTTGCTCCAACAGATTTTTGAGAATTTGTAACGCTTCCAAAGCGCCCTCTTCGCCAAAGTTTGCCACCAAAAATCGTTTTGCAATAGCTAATTCCGATTTTTGAATGCGACCATCGGCTTTCATTACACAAGCTATAAGCACCAAAAGGCTCATTTTGAAATCATTCTGAGCTGTTACCGCTCTATTCTGAGTCGATTTCCCTACCGATGGTGCATCGAACATCGAACCCAAAGCGAAACCTATAAGTGCACCTATTGGGCCTCCGCCTAATACGAATCCAAGCCCACCACCTAACCATTTACCAAATCCAGCCATATTTTTTTTAAATTTAAAAATAATCGGCAAAGATACAAAAACACATACAAAATCTAATTTTTATTCGGATTTATTTGATGCCAAAATCAGGACTTGCAGCTACTTGCACAACTTTTTGATTTTTTGTAGCTTTGCGAGCACTAAAATTTTCAACATGTTATTCATTTTTAATCACTATCGTACATTTTTAATTGCCATTTTATTGCTATTTGGGGCTATGCGACTTTTTGCGCAAGAAACAGTGGTAGTAGGAGAGGTGTTTGATGCGGTTGAGAAAACGCCTATTGCCAATGTAAATATTTGGTTCAAAAATACGCCTGTTGGTGTAAAAAGTAACGACGAAGGATTTTTTATGCTCCGCACAGAGGGACAAGAGACAACTTTGGTGTTTTCGTGCGTGGGCTATCGTACCAAAGAAATTAAGCTAAAACAAGGAAAATCGGTTGGCATACAAGTTGAATTGCAGGAGGCAAACAACGAATTGCAGGAGCTTTCGGTATTGCCTGGTGCAAATCCCGCTCTCGCCCTTTTGAAAAAAGTGCGTTTGGCCTCGGCTCAAAATAATATACGCGGAAATGCAAATTACAACGCCAACATAACTGAACAGAATGTAGTGTTGTTGGCAAAAATAAATCAAAAGGCGATTAACCGACGTATTTTCGAACAACTTTCGGCAGGCGCATTAACCGACAGCGATTCGTTGCTTACGATTCCACTTTTTATGTCGGAAAATAAATATGTTATTTCTGAAAATAAAAAAACGCTTGAATCGAAAAATATTTATAGCTCGCAAAATCAACAAGAGCAAATTCTTGCCCAATTAACGGGAAATTTCAGTGCCGATTTGAATTTTTACAAACCCACCATTTCGCTTTTCGACAAAGGGTTTGTAAGTCCATTAGCCGATAATGGAACGAGTTTTTACAATTATTATTTAACCGATAGTATATTGACTGAAAGTGGCAAATTTTATTCTTTGGATTTCAGAACCAAAAACACCAAAAATTTGGCATTTAACGGCACGCTTTCCATTGATTCCACAACAATGGCATTGACCACGATTGACCTTGATTTACCCCGCCAAGTTAATTTGAATTTTGTAAAAAATCTACATATTAAACAAGTATTTAGCAGACAAAATGCTTCGATTTGGGTACCCGATAGTGGAAGCATTTCGGTAAATATGACTTATAACTTGCTGACAGATAGCACTCAGAAACAGCCTCTTTTGTTCTTGAAAAATAGCTTTCGAGCCAAGATGTCTCCAAACTCTTTGGCTCAACTTAACTTTGCAGGAAGCGCCTATCAAGCTACCGAGCTAAGCGAAAAACTCAGCAACCTGAACCAAACTCCCATACTGAAAACAGCTCGTTGGATAGCCGACGCGCTACTTACGGGCTATATGCAAATAGGAAAAGTAGATGTGGGAAAAATTCAGAATTTGGCACGCATTACTGACATTGAAGGATTGCGCCTCACAGCTCCACTGCGAACAAACGAAACACTTTGGAAAAATATGTCGTTGGGAGGATATGCTGGTTATGGTTTTGGAAACCAAAAATTCTCTTATTCGGCTTTTGCAAATGCTAAATTACCTGTTGGACAACGAAATATTGTTGGCATTAGTTATACCAACGATTACCGTAGAATAGATTACGATTACAATGCCTTTATGCTGCGTGAAAATCCGCTTAGTAGTGGCGACGAAGATATTGTAAACACCTTATTTTCATTTCGTTCGTCGGACAAAGTAGGTAAACGTCACGAGTTGGCAGCGTCGTTTACTTCCGATTTGAGCGACGATGTAGAGGCCGGAATTTACTACCGAAATAATCAACTATTTTCGGCGCTTTCGTTGCCTTTCAGTTTGGGTAATCAGGTTTTCGATAAAATAAATCAGCAGTCCATCACGTTAAATGCTCGCTTATCGTTTGACGAACGGGTTTACAACGATCATTTGCAACGCATATATACAACAACTTACAATCCTATTTTTTACGCTACTTTGCTTGGAGGTAACTTTGCTTTTGGCGAAAAAAGCGGTTATTATGCCAAACTATCAGCCGCTGTAAAGCAGCATCTCAAATTTGGTATAGGCCAATGGAGCTACGCCATAGAAGGGGGAACAATTTTAGGAAAAGTGCCATACATATTGTTAGAAACGCCATCTGGTTCGCAAACCGATGGATACAGGCGTTATCAGTTTACGAACATGAATTATTTGGAATATGCTGCCGACAATTATATTTCGATGCATAATGAATTGAATTTTAATGGTATAATTTTAAACAACATTCCCATTGTAAAATACTTGAATTTGCGCGAATTAGTTAGTTTCAAACTGTTTTATGGTACGCTTAGCAGCAAACATGCCGAGGTGATAAATATGCCCACCTCTATTTACAGTACAAAATCGCCTTATATGGAATTGGGAATTGGTGTGAGTAATATTCTTCGACTTTTTACCCTGCAATCGGTGTGGCGATTAAGCGACTTAAACCATCAAGGAGTTAGTCCTTGGGGTATGCGAGCAGGTATTCGAGTTAGTTTCTAAAAAAGTCAGTTTTATTTTAAGCAATGGATATGTTTTATAAATAATTTTGAATAACTTTGCAAGCATCAATTTTTAGTATAATATTTCAAATAAAAAGATATGACAGTACCAGCCAAGAACCCCCGCAAAAAACGCAGATCGAAGCAAGTAATTGAAAAAGCTGTTATGGATGCCGTTAACGATTTAATCGAAGAGGTTGGATTCAACAAGGTTACTTTAACGGGCATTGCTGCTCGAGCAGAGATAGAGCCCACTGTTTTTTATCGTCGATTTTCCAATTTGGACGAGTTATTCGATGTATATTCGCACAAATACGATTATTGGTTGGCGGGAATTGCCGATTTGATGCCGCCGAACCTCAGCGATGAGCAAAGCATGAAATGGATTATATTAAATTTAATGCGTGGCCTCTACAAAAACCGTGGTATGCAGCAAATGCTTATTTGGGAATTGTCGGACGACAATCCGGTAACTCGCCGCACGGCTACTTTGCGCGAAAAAATTAACGAATCGCTTATCCGTGAACTCGAAAAACGCTTCGACTCTTCGGGGGTTGATTTGAGTGTGTTGGCAGCACTTATTATTTCGGGAATTTATTATTTAATTTTACATCGTAATATGTCCACCACTTTTTGTAATGTCGATTTTTCATCCAAATCCGGTCGCGATCGTTTGGAAAAAATGGTTGGATCAACTCATTAGTTTGCTATTTTCAACTGTACGCTCGCAGCAATCTATGTAGATTAGTTCTAAAAATACAGATTCATAAAAAAAGCCTTGCAAAAGATATTTGCAGGGCTTTGTTTTTTTTTAGAATTAATCAAAATGGAAGATCGTCGACAGTGGGCATTGGTGCTTCTAAATCAGCAACAGGTTCAGCTAAAACAGTGTTGGCGTGTGGCTCTCCACTTTCAGGCTTTCTACCTAACAACTGAATTGTTTCTGCATTAATTTCAGTGAAGTTACGCTTGATACCATCTTTTTCATAGCTGCGAGTCTGAAGTTTACCTTCGACATAAATTTGCGCCCCTTTTTTGATGTATTTTTCGGCCATAGTAGCCAAACCACGCCAAGCCACAATATTGTGCCATTCGGTACGTTCGGGTACTTGAGTGCCATTTTGGAGTGTGTAAGCACGATCAGTAGTAGCAAGACTAAAACGAGCTACTGCATTGTCTTTTTCTAAATAACGCACTTCGGGATCTTTTCCCACATTTCCTACAAGAATTACTTTGTTGACAGACATAATTTAATACGATTTTTTTAAAAGGTTTTTTAAATGTTTAATTAAAGCGCCTCAAATTTAGCGCTAATATTTATACGAACAAATACTTTTTTGAATTATTTTAAAAAATAATTTCAAAAATTGCTTATCCACATTAATCAAGTAATATACATATTCGTTTTAAAACTTTTGAATCCCTATTACCAAGGTAAAAATCATTTAAACCATCCCGATAGCCATCGGGATGGTTTAAATTTTATAGCTTGACCGAAAGGGATAAGCAGTTTTCAAAATTATCGTTTACTGCCTCTGGAGCCGGTTGCAGGGCGACTATTTCGGCTTGGCGACGTTTTTCGATGCCCTGCATTGGCATTAGCATTGCTCTTATCTCGCGATTTGCCTATGCGTGGCTCCGAAGCGGGTTTGGCTGGTTTGCGATAGTCGGCATTAGCGGGCTTACGGGTTTTGGGAGCTGAAGTGGTTGCCGTTGTAGCTGGTTTTTTTGCTGCTGGTTTTGGTTCACTTGTTGAGTTGGCTATGGCTTTCGATATTTGTTGTATCTCTTTTTCGCTTAGCAAACGCCATTCGCCGGTAGGAATTCCTTTGAGCGAAATACTCATAATTCGAACACGCTCCAACTTGAGCACTTCGTAGCCAAAATATTCACACATACGCCTAATTTGGCGGTTGAGCCCTTGAACTATAGTGATGCGAAACGAAAAAACCGACTCTTTAGCCACTTTACATTTCTTGGTCATCTCGCCCAAAATAGGCACTCCATTTGCCATGCGACGAATAAAATCGTCGGTAACCATTTTGTCTACCGTTACTAAGTATTCTTTTTCGTGTTTGTTACCGGCGCGCAAAATTTTGTTTACAATATCGCCGTTGTTGGTCAAAAAAATCAGACCTTGCGAATCTTTATCGAGCCTGCCAACAGGCACAATACGTTCGTGGTAGCCAATATAGTCGATTATCGAATCGCGCACTCCAATTTCGGTGGTGCTAACAATTCCCGTGGGTTTGTTAAACGCCATAATCAAAAATTCGTCATCGGCTTTCATTTCTATCGGATTGCCGTTCATCATCACTTTGTCGTGTTTGGATATCATAGCACCAATTTCGGCACGTCGCCCATTCACCGTAACATGTCCTGTTTCGATATATTTATCAGCCTGCCGGCGCGAACAAATTCCACTATCGCTAATAAACTTATTTAAACGAATTTTTTCAGCCATGATATTTTTATTAATTTTTTTGTTGTTATAATTAATTGTTCTTTGACAGAATAGCAATTTAAAAATTCATCATTAGAGACGATACTATTGTACATCCCCTTTAGGGCATAGTAGTGAAGCTAATTTTGATTATTCCCGCCCCAAGCCCCTAAAGGGGTGTTGATTAGTTTCGTCTCTGAAAATGAACCAATCTGATATTGTAATTATCAATACTAATCTCTGTCCCCCTTTAGGGGTTAGGGGCAGTACAATAAATCATTAAATTCTATCACTTTTAAATATACTTTCCTTAGCTTGACAGCTTTTCAAATTAGCATATTATCTTCTTCATTTCAATCTTCAATTGCCTCTTTTACAATCCGGAAAGCCTTTTCTAATTTTAGCATTTCGCCAGCCATAAATTTGTAAAACTCCATCCACTGTATCCGTCGGTGAATATCTATGCCCGTTTTGGCGGTATAAATGCGACATACTTCGGTACCACATTCGCGAACGTAAGCAAAATTCCAAATTAACCCTTCGGGAAAATTTTTCTCAATGATGAGTTTGTACGATTCAAATTTTTCGTAAAGTTCGAAGCGTTTAGCAGCATCGTGATGATTTATTTCGAGAATAACGAATGCTCCTTCGCGCGTGGCATCAAACTTCAGCTCCACGCCTTTCATTTTGGTATTGTAAAGCATGAATTTGCTTTTACGTCGCTTAAGTGCTGGAATCTGACTGCAATACAAGCCAAATCCCTCCCAAAATTCCATTTTTAACTGCTTAACTTCTTCTTTTGTGTACATTTATTATTCCCCTTTAGGGGTTAGGGGTTTTATTTTACAATCTTATAAACACTTCCGGGCATACATTTCAAAATGCCTTTAAACTCCATTTCGAGTAGCATGGGCGAAATTTTACTTATGGGCGCTTCGAGTTTTATGGCTAATTCGTTGAGCTGCAATCCGTCGTTGAGTTGGCGAAGCATACTTACAATGCTCTGTTCCTCGTCGGTTAAATCTAAAAAGAGAGTTGTTTGAATATTCGATGAGCTTTTCACTTCATGCTTCTCCCAATTCATAAAGCGCATCATGTCTTCGGCCGATTCTATGAGCGAGGCTTTGTTGTATTTAATGAGCGCATTGCAACCAGCCGACCATTCGTCGCCCACACGCCCCGGAAAAGCAAACACATCGCGGTTGTAGCTATTTGCCACATCTGCGGTAATGAGTGCACCACCACGATTGGCCGATTCGATAACGATAGTGGTATCGCAAAGTCCGGCAATAATGCGATTGCGCTGTACAAAATTTTGCCTATCGGGATTTGTGCCACTCAAATATTCAGTAAGTAGCATACCATTTTCCACCATTTTTACAGCCGTAGGACGGTGTACGGCAGGGTAAATGCGGTCGAGTCCATGCCCCACCACGCCTATAGTAGGCAAATTAAAATCCAATGCCGCTTTGTGTGCGCAAATATCCACGCCGTAAGCCATTCCACTCACTATAATGGTGTTTGGCAGTTTTTGTGCCAAATCGGTTATGAGTCTTTTACAATTATCTTTTCCCGCCTCAGTGGCATTGCGCGTACCCACGATGCCAATAAATTTTCCATCGTTCAGGTTGCAATTACCTCGTGTATAAATCATTATAGGCGAATCAGCACATTCTTTCAGGCGAAAAGGGTATTCTCTGTCGGTAAAATAATAGGGTATTATTTTATTTTTAATAATGAATTCAATTTCCGTATCGGCACGTTTGAGCACGTCTGCATTCACAATTTCGTTTGAAAGAACTTCGCCAATGCCCGGAATTTTTGCCAAATTTTTTTGCGTTTCGCTAAAAACGCCTTCCTCTGAACCAATGTAAGCAATTAGATTTTTGGCTAAATTATTTCCAATACCTTTTATGAGTGTAATGCCAATTTTAAAACGCAAGGTGTTGTTATTCATGGTTATTTGCTTCGCGTTAATTATGGTTATTAGTGGTTATTTCCTTCGTGTTATTTTTGATTATTTATTGTTATTGATTTTGTCTTATTGCTGAATAGAATTTTCAAATTTTCAAATTGCCAAATTTTCAAATTGTACTGGTATTGGTAGTTATTAAAAATATTTGGTTCGATTTTTCAAAAGAGACATTAATGCCCAAGCCGTGAAAATTCCAAAAATATCAGCCAGCCAATCAATCCATTCGGCAGCACGTGGTTTAAAAAAGTTTTCTTGCACTATTTCAATCACTCCACCCATGAGTATTGGAAAAACGATACAAAATAAAATAAAAGAAAGTGTTGAATATCCGCTTCTGTTTTTACGTAAAAAATCGAATATAATTACCATTCCATAAGCAACATACACAAGGTAATGAGCCGTTTTGTCGGTCATTTGTACTACGTTTAAATCCTTAAAAGATGCCGATTTGGCAAACGAAAGATAAAAAATGAGGAATGTAAACAGGATGGATTTCCAATAGTTTTTGAGTATGTTGGGCATATTTATGAGGTGCAATTTTCTTAGTTTCTAACTTCTTTTACTGTAAAATATCAATCTTATAGGATAAATTATCAAAAGTGTTTTTATCTTTGCAAAGATAATTTTTTAAATCAACATTTCAATATCAAAATTTCAAGAGAACATGAAAAAATTAATATTTTTATCGTTATTGGCAGTTTTAGTAAGTGCATGCTCAACGGTAGCGCTCACAGGTCGTAAACAATTGCTTTTGGTTTCCGACGCCGATGTGCTTACCATGAGTGCTACTTCGTACAAACAATTTGTAGACTCGGTGCCTGCTTCAAAAAATTTAAAACAAGCTGCTTTAATTAAAAAGGTGGGAGCGAATATTTCCAAATCCGTCGAAGACTACCTTAAAGCAAATGGCATGGAGGCTGAAATTGCAAATTTAAAATGGGAATTTAATCTTTTACAAGATTCTGCAGTTAATGCTTTTTGTATGCCTGGGGGTAAAGTGGCTTTTTTCGAAGGTATATTGCCTATTACACAAAATGAAACAGGAATAGCAGTGGTAATGGGGCACGAAATAGCCCACGCAATTGCCAAACATGCCAACGAACGCATGAGCCAACAAATGGCTACACAGGTAGGAGCTGGGGTTGCCAATGTGCTACTTTCGGGTCAATCGGCTGCCACACAGCAAACTGTGAATACAATTTATGGCATTGGCAGTCAGGTGGGGGTAATGCTCCCATATTCGCGGAAACACGAATATGAAGCAGACCAAATGGGATTAATTTTTATGGCCATGGCGGGCTACGACCCAAACGAATCTATCGCTTTTTGGCAACGCATGGCTGCTAATGGCAAGGGGGCTGCTATGGAGTTGCTGAGCACTCACCCTTCGGACGAAAATCGTATTGCCAAATTGAAATCGTATTTGCCTGAAGCGTTGAAATATTACAAGAAATAATGGCAAAAAGGTTATTAGGTAGTTATCATAAACTTCCGCATCCTTTGGTGGCATTGTTACCCATATTGGTGCTTATTATTTTTGTAGCTTTAGCAGTAGGGTTATTTGGCGCTGATGCTCTGAATGGCGCCAGTCAGATGGCTTTGTTGCTGGCAACAGCTGTAACGCTTTTTATTGCAAAGCTAACGGTGAACGTACAATGGGCAACTTTTGAAAAAGCGCTACATAAAAATATCAAGAACATATCTACGGCACTACTTATTTTGTTGATTATCGGTGCTTTGTCGGGCACTTGGATGGTGAGCGGTGTGGTGCCTCTTTTTATTTCGTATGGCATGAAACTAATACGCCCCGAGGTATTTTTACTTTCGGCTGTATTAATAAGTGCTTTGGTGTCTGTCATCACCGGAAGTTCGTGGACTACGGTAGCTACTATTGGCATTGCGTTGATGGGTATTGGTCGTGCTCAGGGATATCCCGATGGTTGGATTGCGGGCGCCATTATTTCGGGTGCGTATTTTGGCGATAAAATGTCGCCGCTTTCCGACACCACTATTCTTGCTTCGTCGATTTCGGGCACGCCACTTTTTACGCATATTCGGTATATGTGGATTACTACAATACCTTCGATGATTATTACTTTAATTGTTTTTACCATTGCAGGCTTTTCTTTTTCGAGAGGTTCAACAGATGATATTCTGATATACCAACAGGCTTTAAACGAGCGCTTTAATCTTTCACTTTGGTTGTTGCTCATACCAGCAATAACGGTTATTATGATTTCCAAACGTTATCCCCCTTTAGTTACACTTTTTATATCAATGCTTTTAGCTGCTTTTGCTGCACTTCTATTTCAGAAAGATATTTTGCTCGAAATTGCTGGTGGAACTACCAAAATTGATTTACTTAAAGGTATGTCGATGAGTGTTTTTGGCCCCACCACTCTGAAGGCTGGGAATGCCGAAATTGATAGTCTGATTGCGACTCGCGGTATGCAGGGTATGCTTTTCACAGTTTGGTTAATTATTTGTGCCACTTGTTTTGGTGCAGCCATGTCGGCTGGGCGAATGATAGAAAGTATCACCGATTGGTTTACTAATTATATTACGCGTACAGGCAGTTTGGTAGCAGCCACTGTAACAACAGGCTTATTGAGCAATCTTACTCTGGGCGATCAATATTTGTCGCTTATTCTTTCGGGCAATTTATTTAAAGAGCTATACGAAAAACGGGGGTACGAAAGTCGCTTATTAAGTAGAAGTATGGAGGATAGCATAACTGTAACTTCTGTGCTAATACCTTGGAATTCGTGCGGAATGACTCAAAGCACTGTATTGGGCGTAAGCACACTTACTTATTTTCCTTATGCCGTTTTTAATTATGTTAGCCCATTAATGAGCATTGCGGTAGCTGTTGTTGGTTATAAAATTAAAAGGGTAATTACAGAAAATAGCATCTCCGATTAGGTTGTAACTAACTGGAAATGCTATTTGTCCTAAAAAAATAAGTTTAGCGAATAGTTTTCGTACGTTTTTCAACAATTATCGATGCAATAATTGACAAAGTAAGTGCACCTATAATTACACCCAACGATACAAAGTTGCTGATATGAAAATCGTAGCTCATCTCTTTGGCGAACTCGTTGACACACATTTTTACACCAATAAACGAGAGTATAAACGCCAATGCAAATTTTAAATAGCGGAACAAGCCCATCACACCGTTAAGCGCAAAATAGAGCGAACGTAAGCCCAAAATAGCAAATATATTGGAAGTGAATACGATAAACACATCACTGGTTACGGACAGTACAGCTGGAATGGAGTCGACAGCAAAAATCACATCCGATGCTTCGATTAACAATAAGGCTATAAAAAGCGGAGTGGCATGTATTACTTTATTTTTACGGATGAAGAATTTGTGACCAACTATTTCGTCGGTAACAGGCATAATTTTGCGAAACAATCGGATAACAATATTTTTATTCGGGTCAAATTCGTTGTCTTCTTTTTCGAAAAGCATGTGGATACCAGTGTAGATAAGAAATGCTCCGAAAACAAACATTATCCAAGCAAACTTAGTGATAAGCGCTACACCTGCAAAAATAAATATAGCACGCATTACGAGTGCGCCTAAAATACCCCAAAATAATATTCGATGCTGAAGCTCCGGTTTAATTTTGAAAAAACCAAAAATGAGTATAAATACAAAGAGATTGTCGACACTAAGCGATTTTTCGAGCAGGTAAGCTGTAAAAAAATCGAATGCTACTTTTTTGCCTTCGTAATAATAAAGCCCAATGTTAAATATCAGCGCCAAAGCAATCCAAAACGCACTCCAGAGTAATGCTTCTTTTACTTTAACAACCGAATCTTTTTTGTGAAATACAAATAAATCGAGCGCTAACATAACCAAAATGAAGGCAATAAAAGCTGCCCAGAAAAAACCATTTACTTCCATGTAAAAATTGAATTTTATTAAATTTTAAAAATGAGATTGCAAAATTACTCAAATTAAAGCGATAAATTTCCATTATTTCGAAGCCATTTACCATTTATTAGCAAATAACTAAATTCAGGATATCTAATTCACTAAAAATTACTACTTTTGCACTGAAATCACACAAATTGAATACTTCGAAACGAACAATAAAATGAGTCTATTTGTTCGAAAAATAGGTAGATACATTCTTTTTTTTTAACCAATAAGTAATACAATTATGCCAAATACACAAAAACGAACATGGATTTTTTACAGCATATCGGTAATCGTTTTTATCGTTCTTAGTTTTTTGCTGTTAAAGAGCGCCTCCCATCTCGAATACCACGGTACACCCCCCGAAACGGTAGTTGTAGAATCAACATTTCAATTATTTGTAAACTCAGTGCTCCACAATGTGGCAGAGCCCTCAGCCATGCTTTTGCTGCAAATATTGGCTATCCTATTGGTTTCCCGTATTTTTGGCTATTTCTTTGTTCGCTTGGGGCAGCCTACCGTTATTGGCGAAATTTTAGCAGGGATTGTGTTAGGACCATCATTACTTGGCTACTTTTTCCCCGAGGCTTATAGCTTCCTTTTTAGTGCCGACTCGCTATCTAATATCTACATTATCAGTCAAATCGGGTTAGTGCTTTTTATGTTTACCATTGGTATGGAGCTCGATTTGGGTATGCTCAAAAACAAAATGGGCGTAACCTTTGTCATAAGCAATTCGAGCATTATTTTTCCTTACCTGCTTGGCATGGTGCTGGCTTATTATTTATATCCCCTATTTGCCTCCAACTATACCGAGTTTCTTCCATTCGCCCTGTTTATAGGTATTTCGATGAGCATAACGGCATTTCCGGTGCTGGCGCGTATTGTGCAGGAAAAAGGTTTGTCGAAGTCGCATTTGGGTACTATTTCTATTGCCAGCGCGGCTTTCAATGATGTTACCGCTTGGTGCGTGCTGGCAGCCGTGATAGCTGTATCTAAAACAGGAGGTTTCGAAAGTTCGCTATATAACATTCTTTTTTCGGTAGCTTATGTAATTCTTATGTTTTGGGTTGTAAAACCGTTTTTGAAGCGAATAAGTGCTATTTACACAAACAGTGAGGTCGTAAATAAAAGTGTTTTCGCATTTTTTCTATTGGTATTAATAATATCAGCTTACACCACTCAACTAATTGGAATACACGCTCTTTTTGGTGCATTTTTGGCTGGCGTTATCATGCCGCCCTTGCCATCGTTTCGCAAATTGATTGTCGATCGCATCGAAGATGTTTCGCTCACTTTGCTTTTGCCTTTGTTTTTTGTATACACTGGTTTGCGTACCGAAATTGGCTTGGTAAACACGCCTTATTTGTGGTTGATTTGTGGGTTGATAATTGCTGTTGCGGTAATTGGAAAATTTGTAGGCAGCGCTGCATCGGCAAAAATTTTGGGCGAAAGTTGGAAAGACAGTTTGAGCATTGGGGTGTTGATGAACACGCGTGGGCTAATGGAGCTTATTGTGCTTAACATTGGCTACGAATTGGGCGTGTTGCCGCCTACCATTTTTGTTATGTTGGTGATAATGGCTTTAGTAACAACCTTTATGACCACACCCATACTCACACTTATCGAAAAACTATTCCCCGAAAAACGTATTGCCGAGGAATTTGAACGCCATCAATCATTGGGACTTTTCAAAGTATTGGTGTCGGTTGGAAATCCCGAAAATGGCAAAACTTTGCTTAATGTAGCTAAAACTGTGCTCGACGGATCGAAAAACAGCTTGGCTGTAAATGTGCTGCACATTACTCCCGGAACCGACGTAAACCCCATGTACAGTGAACAATACGCAACTGATAGTTTTAAATTGATTAAAGACGAGGCTGATAAATTGAACATTCCGATTGAAACCGAATATAAAATAAACGACAATATTGAAGGCTGTATAGTTCGGACGGTAAACACAAACAACTACGATTTTTTGCTGGTTGGAGCTGGCGTTTCGCTATCGGGAATTCCATTTTTTAAAGAAAGAAAAATTTTCACTCGAAATATTTGGTTAAATAAAATATTAAATCGGATTAATAAAACACAGGCTATTTTTTACCCGGGTTCGCTTATAAAAGATAAAACTCGTTACTTTATAGAGAATAGCAAGTGTAGTGTGGGCATTTTTGTTAATCGTGGTTTTTCTCAAATAACAACCACTTTGATTTTGTTGCAAAATGAAAATGACGGTTTCCTAATTAAATACGCCCGCCGCTTGATGCGCAACAATGCCGAAGTCAGCATTTTTGTGATAGATGTAAACAATGTTTTGCAAAATAATGGAACCATTCGAAACGACTTAAACGAATTACAAAAAAGCCATATTAATCGTGTAAAAGTAATTAAAAGCTCAAAAAATAACGCTTCTATTATTTCTCGATTTAGCTTCCTGCTTGTAAGCTACGATAGTTGGAATTCGCTTTCGGAATCGGAAAATAAAGAACTTACAGCAATACCTTCGACGCTGATAATCAACAAAAAAGCAAGCAGATTTGGTGCAAATGCAGCTTTGACACTTTTCGACGATGAAGCGTAATCTTAGCTCTAAAATTGTATTGGTTTTTTTTGAGCAGTCGGAATGACGAAGCAAGTTTTTGAAAAATACACAAATTAATCCTGATTTACAAAAGTTTCCTGATAATCGGCAGCACTCAATACGGTATCAAACAAACCTACATCCTCGCCTACGTGCCTATTAATGCCCACATATTCAAGGCTGGCATCTTCGTAGCGCTTGAATTTGTAAATGGCATCATTCATTAATGCGCTATTGAACAAGCCTAAACTCACTAATAATTCAAAATCTTTGACTGATAATCCTGTTACTTTGCGAAACAATGCCGGTTCGAGTTGTGTAATTACATCGCGTACGCTGCGTTCGCGGTAATCGGTGAGATACATAAATACTGGTACACGCGTGGCAAATTTAATGAGTTTTTCCTGAATTTGTTTGCGTTTGCTTTTGTATTCTTTTTCTTCGTCGGTCAATGCTTTCTTTTCCGTTTTGCTGAGTTCACGTTCGTTGGCTTCTTTCTTGGTTTTCTTTACCGATTCCGATTTATTGATAATTGTTTCAATATCCTGATTTAAACTTCTAAAACCTTCGATATTCATTAAGGCTGCCATAGCTTCTTTGTTATTCATCAAGCGGGCAAGTGTGGCATTATCTACATTTACGAGTAATGCACTTTCCCAACGGCGAGCCAGCAAAGTGGCAGAAGTTCCACTCATGGCAATATCCAGAATATTCGCAGCATCAATTTGTTTCATCGTGCTGCCGTCGTAAGCCAACACGGGCAAAAAGTTGATAAATTCAGCCACCTTTGCCTCGGGATTCGATTCATTTACATTCAACCTACAACTATAATCGGCAATTTGGCGCAACGCCCGGTCGGGCGCAAAGTCGAACACATAACATTCCTCTTTCAGTATTTCCACTTTGTTGGGCGATTTGCTGTCGGGATTCTGAATTGTCCAAGGTGTTTGCACCCGAAAAGCAGCCTGAAAATAAGTTTCAGGGCTCGACGAATTGCGAAGCATAAATATGCCTGTCCACGGTTTTACCGATACACCGGTTGTGAGTTTTCCGCACGACAAGGTGATGGTTTTCGACTCCAAAGGATTATCAGTCATAGCAGCCAAAACAGGTGGTAACGCTTCCACACCAATTCCTGCGCTTGTTCCGGCAGCGACTACCACCGTATAATCGTGATAGAATTTATTTTGTCGCTGCGCTAGCAAATTTGCCATAGCATTACACGAAGCTACCGTGGGTAAAAACCAAAATGTATGATTCAATACGCGTAAAAGTGGTGCATGCGAAAACGGCAATGGTGGTTTTTTGGCTCCCAATTTCAGGTTATCTACCGAAGTTTCACTGAATGAACCCCGAATCAAATCCAACCATTTCTGAACTTCATCTTCGTATTTAAAATGCGCACTTCGTCCATCGCCTTCGGCAGAGAAAAACACATTTAAGTCAAATTCGTTAAACTCTCCTTTTTTAGCAATTTCGCTAATCGCATCGGGCAGCTGATACGTAAGCATAACCATGCGAGGCAGCGAAGCGTAGGGATTTACACCTTTATTGTAATCCCAATCTGTTTTGGCACGTTGCTCATCGGAATACGTCCAGTTAAATATTTGTTCTTCAATAAATTCGCCTGATGCGATTGCCCTGAATGGTGTACCCGAAAGATAGAGATAATGATTGGTGGTAATGGGCATTATTTCTTCATCAAAATATTCTATACCTTCGCCTTCGGCAAATTTCAATTCCTTAGCACCTTCGGCTTCAAAAAGCTCTTTGGCATTTTCGCGCCACGCGCCGTAATGATATTCGTCGAAAATCACACAATCCCAATTCGTGGCATGTACCCATTCATTGCGGATTTTAATACCGCCAACATCGTTCCTGCCCAAATAATCCTGAAAAGAACCGAAACAAACAATTGGTTTTTTGAAGTCGGCTTCTTCGAATTGTAACCCGCTGCGTGAAATAAATTGCCATCCTTCAAAATCGACATGCGAAAGCAAATCCTCGTCCCAAGCACTCTGCACAGCTGGTTTAAAAGTCAGCACGAGAATTTTAGTCCATCCCAGTCGCTTTGCTAATTGATAACTGGCAAAGGTTTTCCCAAAACGCATTTTAGCATTCCAAAGGAAGTGTGGCGTTTTATCTTTGTTCTCTTTTCGAAAGCTTGTAAAATAAGCAATAGATTTATTCACAGCCTCTTCCTGCTCAGGACGCATACCAAAAGTGAGTGTACGGTTATCTTCGTTTCGCTCGCCACTTTTGATAGCCCAAATTGCGGCCTGTATGTCTTTCACTGTGCATCTAAACCATTCTCCATCCACATTCTCAAATTTTCGACGTCGCAAGTGGCGGTGAATATCGTGGTCGGTAAACGAACTACCATCGCTCCGCATAGCCGATTCTTCGAACACAATATTGTACTGCAAGCGCGCTGTTTTGAGCTGCTCGGCCACTCGTTGCTGCGCATCGCGGTCGGTATAGCCTATTTTTAGTAAACCAGCGTGTGTATCAACTCCCACTAATTGGTAGGCATAAATGGTAGGCGTTGCAGCAGGGCGAGGCGGGAAAAAGGTTTTGTTCATACGTTCGGAATTAAAGCCCATACACCCCAAAGGGGGAATTAAAGACCGGTTAGTTTATATTATTGATTTAGAGATAATATTTTCAAAAAATGATTTTTCTGGTTTTTTAATTGCCTCCTGCTTTAGCTGGAGGATATAAATAGATTCCCATATTATTGGCTTTAGCCAAATTCTATCTTTTTTAATTGTTTGGCTAAAGCCCAAGATTGACTTTTTACATTTTTATGAATGGGCTAAAGCCCAATCCTATTCATACTCTATATCCCTCACTTCGTAGCGGGATGACAATGCAATCAAGAGAGAAACATTCCGTCGCCCACCCCACATTCCTAACAAGTTCATTCCATTGGCGACGGTACAAAGCGACCTTCGAACCCGTCGCTCGACAAACTTCTTATTTACAACAATCGTTGGCGACGGTAATTGACTAAAAAAGAACCTTGTCATTTCGAGATTGCGCCCCAAAAATTTGTGGTAAAATATGGTAATGACAAAAAATGTATATTGCTGATAATCAAACATTAACTAATTTATGTCATTGGTGCCAATGGGAGAAATATAATTATTACCCCTCCATTGGCCGTATCATACTCTCAATAAAGGCTATTTCTTCCTCCGTTAATCCGTATTTTTTGTAAAGCTTTTTTAATCTTTATCATTATACCTCACGTATGTTTTTTTCGATATAATCTATTTCATTTGTTGTCAGATTATATTTAATATATAACTTTTGGTCATTCCACGATTCGTTAAAATCTTGTAATGGTACTAAATCAAAAACTCTTGGTGAAATATCAGGTGATACAATAGTAACTTGACATAATAATCTGAAAAATTTTGTTTTAAGGTATCCTAAACAATTAGTTGCTTCAAGTTCAGTTTTAAACGAACCAACTACAACATATGACTCTGTTACAATTGAATTTGGTTCGGCAATAAATGTTTGTGAAACTCGTAATACCTGTCCATTATCTTCTTCAGGAACAGATGTTGAACGAGATGTAACCACCTTCCATTCTTTGATTGATTCTAAGTTTTTAGTAACTTTATCTTCATTTATAAATGCATATCCTTCACTTTTTTTCTTTGTATAAAGTTTTACGCTTCCATTTTTATCAAAATCTACAAAATTTGTTCTTAATCCAAATGGCTTTTGTGACAATACAATTGAAGACATTTTTGATTTACTCAAAACTTTGATTTTACTGAAAATTGAATTCACAATTGAATCACGGATAAAAACATCAACATTAGGCTCCAATGTCTTTCTTGTTTGAACATTGGTAATTAAACCTTTAGCATGTTCCGTTACTTTTACAAGATTACTATTAAAGCTGTTAACCCATAAAAAATAACAAATACCACCACCTACTCTAATTCCAGGAAAGCAATCCGAAGCATTTTTAAAATCGTGTATTTCTTTTAGATGGTTGTCTGTTAACATATTATTTCTAAAAGAATCTAATCCTCTACCGCCAGCATACCAGCGAGCAGGTATTATCATTATAAGATATTTTGGATTTAACTTCTTTGCTTGTTGTACAAACTTTTGGTAAATAGGCATTGCACTTGAGCCTGTTCCTCCACCATCATTCAACTGATATGGCGGATTTCCAACAACTACATCAAACTTCATATTTTTTAATTTAAAGATTTCTAAGGGATTGTCTGTGTGAATAAAATTATACGCATAAGTTTCAGCGGCATCATCACGGTCGTATTCGGCTTTGCTTGCTCCGCAAAATTTACATTTTCCGTTCTGAAAAGTATGCCTCATACGTTCATACCGGATATTGCCTTGTTCGTTGGTAAATTCGGTACACAGACTGTATTTTGGGTGATTGGCAATTTTGCTGCAATACACACTACGTCGGCTTAGTAGCGAAGTGAGTTCGGTAATGGCAATGCCAAACAATTGGTTTTTCAGAATATGATTGATGCGCAACTGTGGATCGGGGAAATGCGCTTCCAAACCAACCATCAGTCGCTTTGCCATTTCGCGGAGGAAAACGCCGCTTTTGCTTACAGGGTCGAGAAATCGGGCTTCGGGATTGCTCCACAATTCTGTGGGCAACAAATCCAACATGCTGTTTACCAATGTGGGCGGTGTAAAAACCTCGTCGTTGCTCAGGTTGGCGAGGCAAGTGAGTACGTCGGGGTTGTAGTTTGTATTCGGAATGCGACTCAAAGTCGCGCCCCGAATTTCAGAGTTAGTCTGTAGCATCTTCGCCAAGTTTTAGGAAGTGAATCAATGGAAAATCGTTGATGGGTTCGTCGATAGCGGCTGCTTCTCCTTCGTCGTTGAAAAGTGCGTATTGGTGGGATTTTTCGACCAAAAACCGAAAAACATAATCGCGTCGTTTGAGCATAGAGCCATTCACTGCACTCCATTCCGAAAAAACGATGGGTTCGCGGGTTACGGGATTGGTAAAATCGAGCGCATCACCCCACAGGATATTTCGGTTGAGTAAAAACCTAACACTGCTTTGGCATTCGGCTTTGCAATTGGTTTTGAAAAGCTTTATGTATTCGTCCAATAATATATTGAAAAGCCGTTCGCGACATTCATTGGTATTGTCTTCCAGAATATCAACGCCATAAACACTCGAAACAGCCAACACGGCATAGCGTTCCCATTCCAATTGACTTTTGGCATATCGGCTGGTAACCACAGCGAGTTTCCGGCGGAGTATTTCGGCAAGGAAATTCCCATTGCCGCAGGCAGGTTCCAGGAAACGCGATTCGATTCGCTCGGTTTCGTGTTTTACGAGGTCGAGCATAGCGTTTACTTCGCGCTCGGCAGTAAATACTTCACCGTGGTCGGATACTCGTTTTTTGGATTTTACTTGGCCGTTTTTAGTGAGGGCTTCACTTTGAGTGAAAACCTCACTTGCTTGTATCGAGGATTTGTTTTTCATTGGCTTGCCGAGCGGCTGCCATTGGTCAGATAAGTGAAAAGTCAACGCATAAAAAAAGCGTGAACTAAATCCTTATCCACGCTCGAGGCCCTGAGAAGCCCACACACAAACGATAAGTCAAAAGCCCACGCCGTTTGGCGTGAGCATTTTGCTCATTGAATCTGTTTGTGTGTTCGCTTTTTGAAATTTCTCAGGTTTCGAGCGTGCGAACAATAGCAGAATGCTATTTAATTAATATGTTTGAAAAATACGGTTTTTATTCGATAATTTTTTATTTTGATGTTTTTATGATAGAGACGCCATGTACGACGGCTGTACTTTATTTTGTTTTATATTCAGCCGCTGGCTCACTGACAAGTTTGCTTTGAAGCTTTGCCAATTCGTATAAATACTCCGGTGCAAAGTCGGCGCCATTTTTCCACTCAATGGTATTATATACAATGCTAAAGTCTTTAAAAAATGCTTTGTTTTTAAGTGGCACAAACACACTTCCGCTCAATTCATTTATCAAATCAACCAAATATATTTCGCCATTATTAAATTCAAACTCTATTTTATAGTCTTCAATATAGTTTGCCTTGCTTATTTCTAAAAACATATCGACTTATTTTAATGGTTCAATTTTGAATAATTCTTCGCCTTTTTGAGCCAAATCCCAGTCGGAAAGCAGTTCAGCTTTGTGAACCTCTAACCAATCGAATATCATTTTTAAGGCTCGCTGAGGCATTTCACCCTTTACAATTCCATCCTCAATAGTAACAATAGCTTTAAAATCGCCATACCATACATGAAAATGGGGTGGATTATGATCCTTAAAGTTCATTAGTATGATTAATCCGTAAAATCTAGATATTTCAGGCATAGCAAAAAGTGTTTATATTTATTTCCAGCGTCAAAAGTAAAAAATATAATCCATTTAGCCAATATAGGTTCGGGAAAAATGAAAAGAAAATAAGTAATTATGTTTTATAAAACATACATTGAATGATTTTTGAAAAAAGCGGCATGATTGAAACAATGTCAATCATGCCGCTAAATAAATCATCTAATAAATAGTTACTTTTTGATTAGCTTCGTTTGAGAATTACCTATTTTCACAAAATAAACTCCTTTGCTCATTTCGCTCATATCCAGCATATTCGAACCTGAATTTAATTGTTTTTGCATGGTTAGTTGTCCCATTGCATTGTAAATACTCACTTCTTGTGCGTCCTTTAAGTTAATAGTAAGCATATCGAGTACCGGATTTGGATACATATTAACAACATCCAATTTAGGTGATTGTAGTGCGGTACTATTTTCTGAACTTTTCAACATCAAATCAGCATTCACCACAGCGTTTTCAACTGTTAGAACTACCGGAATTTCAGCTTCGGCAGCTGCAGTTTCAGTAACTACTTTGTACGAATCAATAGCAATATTCTCGAATGCATAATTGCCATTTTCGTCAGTTACTGTCCAATCAACAGGCTCGTCGTTTGTATTATAAAGTAAAACTGGTAAATAAGTTGCATAGTTCATTTTCAATTGAACTTTCACTTTATTCATGCTATTTTCGGCCATTACAGTATCTTTCAAACCAGTTGATTCGTAAGAGATATTTCCATAAATTTTACCTTTCCCAATGGGACGATTGAATGGTCGAAGTTGGATAGACAATTCATTAATATTTTCATTTAAACTTACAAAATCAGCTCGTTTGTAATGCACTTTATTTACATAGAATGTTGGTAAATAATTTTTATACTGTTCAATATCTGGAATAATGTAAACTGTATATTCGCCTTTTATTAAATTGTCGAAAACAAAAGTTCCATCACTATTTAATGGTAGAGCATTCAATGCTTTTTTGAAACCTTTTGCAAATAATAGAGCTGAACCCGATTTAACTACATCATTACCGGCTATTGCTTTACCTGAAATTGAATAACTTTCGATTGGTTGACTCTCAACAATTTCGTAACAAGTTGCAAATCCTGCAATTGTGCAATCCTGCATTGGTGGCATAAATGTAGAATCGGTAAGACCTATGAAAATAGAATCTATATTGAATGAAACACTTCCAAAAATCACTTTATCGCCTACTTTGATACTTGATGTAAAAGAACCAGCATCGCTCACAACACCTTCGGGCACAAAAACGTAGAGTTTCGGAGTTGATAAATAGGGTGTTAATTCTTTAATTAATAATTGTCCTTCACAACTGTTCTTTCCGGCTACAACTATCCCTTTTTTATCCATTATACATTCCGGTTCAGCATTAAGAATTTCGTAGCAAGAAACAACGCCTTCAACAGGACACAAACTTATTAAACTACTGTCAATCTCTGCTTTTTTAACTCCAAACTGTATTTCATCTCCTATATTTAAAACGGGAAAAACAGTACCATTAATGAATCCGTTATTAGTACTTGTTGAACTACTATCGACCGGATTTTCATTTGTGAAATTATTTTCAATTGCATATAGCATTTTTTTACTACTAATTGGAGAGTATTCTTGTACAAAAAGTTGATTGCTACATTCGCTTTCGCCTGCTACAACAACACCTTTTTTATCCATTACACAATCGGTAAAATCAACAATTGTAAAGCAATCAACGATATTATAACAAGGGGTTGTAATACATTGAATCTTAGTTCCATAAAATTTCACTATTGTGCCAATACTTAATACTTGATCTCTAATTTCATACATATCTTCAGAGTTTTCGTCTTGAATAATGGATGATTTTTCGGTTACAAAAATCACTTTACCCATTTTATCCATATTACAAGCATAAGGGTCGATAGTTGCAACAAAATTTCCACCAAAAAACAGGTCTGTTTTTTCATTAAAAACACCAAGACACAGTTTCGTTTTGAACTTTGTAACAACTTGTGCGCAAATCTGGCCTTGGTTGAGAATTGAAAGTTTTGAAACATAAACACTGTTTTTCACAACAGAATCGTTTACTAAATAAAAGTCCGGACAAGCATCGCTCGATTCGTAGGAATAAACCAAATAAACACTATCTGTTGGACCTGGATTTTGTGGAAAAATATATGCATCATCGAAGTAAATTGGGTTAACAACACTGTCGTTACCCTGCGTATTCTGACCTGACAAATTTAAGAAAGAAATCAAGCTGAAACATAGCATCAGCAATGACTTTAGTACATTTCTCTTCATGATTGTAAAATTTATATTTTAATAAATAGTTTGATTTTCTGATAATTTGTAAAATTAGATGTTTGAACAAATTTGTTTTTAGATTCGAATTTTCCTAATATTATAAACATAAGATGCAATTGAATATCAAAATGTTGCAACAAATATAGGATTTTTTTGTAGTTTTCTTGCTACCAATTGCTATTTTTCAAGAAACATTTTCAAAATCACATAAAAAAGGTTAGTTATAGGATAGACTACCAAACAAAAAAGACCCACACTTTCGTGTAAGTCTTTCATTTTCAGCAGTCGGGATGACAAGATTCGAACTTGCGACCACTCGCCCCCCAGACGTTAAGTTTTAACTTTATTTATACTTGTATTTACTTGTATCTATTTGAATAATAGTATCTTTGTCAATGTTTTACGTTGAT